>JAEUTU010000094.1 GCA_016786925.1 Bacteroidia bacterium | reverse complement strand
GTTTCCATTGAAATTTTCATTAAAATCGGCCTCTACTTATTAGCGCTATTTCTTTTTACCCGGATGGTCAGAGGATTGATTATTGGTTTAAACAGTGTCCGGGTTTCCAAATTCTATTTATTTTTATATCTTTGCAGCCTTGAAATACTGCCTTTGATTGTGATGATCAAAATTTTTATTCGATCAAGACTATCTTAAAGCGGAAATTTTGTTTAACTAACTAATCGACAGAAAATTGAAAGTTAAAACAATACTGGTTTCTCAACCCAAGCCGGAGGGTGACAAATCACCATATTTTGACCTTGCAAAGAAGTGCAACGTAAAAATTGATTTCCGTCCATTCATTAAAGTTGAAGGCATTTCTGCGCAAGATTTCCGTAAACAAAAGATCAATATTTTAGACCATACTGCTGTTATTATGACCAGTCGTAATGCAGTAGATCACTACTTCCGTATGTGTCAGGAAATGAGAGTAACTGTTCCTGAAACAATGAAGTATTTTTGTATTTCCGAATCAACAGCGTATTACTTACAGAAATATGTGCTTTACAGAAAGCGCAAAATTTTTCATGGTAAACAGACTGTTACAGACCTTTTAGATGTTTTGAAAAAGCATAAGCTGGAAAATTTTTTAGTGCCTTGTTCAGATATAGCGAAAGAAGAAGTGGTAGAAAAATTAGAGTCGCTTAAGATCAAGCATACAAAGGCAATTATGTTCAAAACCGTTGCCAGCGACCTAAGTGATCTGGCAAATGTGAATTATGATATGTTGGTGTTTTTTAGCCCGGCAGGGATCAAATCACTTTTTAAGAACTTCCCTAAGTTTAAACAAAATAAAACCCGTATTGCCTGTTTTGGGCCTACTACAGCAAAGGCCGTAGAAGAAGCCGGTTTACGATTGGATGTACATGCACCTAATCCTAAAGCCCCTTCTATGACTATGGCCTTGGAGCAATACATTGTAGCAGCCAACAAAGCAGCGAAATAGTATTGCCGCTCATACATTGCTTTAACTGCTCCATCACAATTTAATTGTGTTTTAGAATTAATAATTTTTACCTTTATCCATCTAATGCAAACATTTACTAAAACGGAACGTTTAAGTAGTAAATTATTAATTGATAAACTGGTAGAAAAAGGCAAGTCATTTAATAATTCACCCTTTAAATTTGTATGGATAGAGCTGGAGGAAAGTGCTACGCCTGTTCAGTTTTTAATAAGTGTTCCGAAGCGGAATTTTAAAAGAGCGGTTGACCGGAACAAGTTAAAACGTAGATCAAGAGAAGCATACAGAAAGAATAAAGCCGATATGTTAATCAAACAGCTGGGAGAAAAAAAGATCTGTTTAATGCTCGTGTACATTGCAAAAGAAAAATTGGAGTACATTGAAATAGAACAAAAAATAAAAGAGGGCTTACAACGATTAGTAAAAACAATTAATTCCTAACCATTGAAAATTCTGCTGGCGCCATTTAAATTATTGTTCATTGCCTTGATCCGGTTTTATCAATATGCTATTTCTCCTTTATTGGGACCATCTTGCAGGTTTACGCCTTCATGCTCTCAATACGGTGTAGAAGCTATACAGAAACACGGTCCGTTCAAAGGTGGATATTTAACAATAAAACGATTTTTAAAATGTCATCCCTGGGGTGGCCACGGTCACGATCCAGTACCATAAATATGAAACAGATGAAAAAAATAAAGATCTTTCTGATCGCTGCATTCATTGGAGCATCAGCCTTCTTAACTACAGGCTTTGTAGATAGCTATTTCGAAGTATCGAAGAACCTCGATATTTTTGCCACTCTTTTTAGAGAGTTGAATATCTACTATGTAGATGAAACCAATCCGGGTGATTTGATGAAAAAAGGGATTGATAAAATGCTGGAATCATTGGATCCTTACACGAATTTTATTCCTGAATCAGAAATTGAAGATTATCGTTATATGACCACCGGACAATATGGTGGTATTGGTGCGCTTATCCGTCAGCAAGGAGATTATGTGGTTATTTCTGAACCATACGAAGGTTTCCCTGCTCAGAAAGCAGATCTGCGTGCAGGGGATAAATTATTAAAGCTGAACGATATTGATGTAAAAGGAAAAACAACCGATGACATCAGTAAATTATTGAAAGGTCAGCCGAGCACCACGATCAAGCTTTTGGTGGAACGTGAAGGTCAAGCTAAACCGATTGAAAAAACAGTGAATCGTGAAGAGATCAAGATCAAAAATGTGCCTTACTATGGAATGCTTAATAAAGAAATTGGTTACATTAAACTTACCGGATTTACAGAGAATGCAGCGGGTGAAGTAAAATCTGCTTTGATCGAACTTAAGAAAAATGCGGAGTTAAAATCAGTGGTATTCGACCTTCGTGGTAATCCGGGTGGATTGTTAAAAGAAGCGATCGACATCGTAAACATCTTTGCTGAAAAAGGAACAGAAGTAGTGAGTACAAAAGGAAAAGTAAAGGAATGGGACAAAATTCACAAAGCAACGAATAGTCCGGTAGATCTTACCATTCCTATTGCAGTTTTGGTTGACAGAGGTTCGGCTTCTGCTGCTGAGATCGTATCGGGTGCTATTCAGGATCTGGACAGAGGAGTGGTGATCGGGCAGCGTTCCTATGGAAAAGGATTGGTACAACAAACACGTCCTTTAAGCTATAATGCGCAATTGAAAGTAACGGTTGCTAAATATTATATTCCAAGTGGAAGATGTATTCAGGCCTTGGATTATTCACACCGTAATCAGGATGGAAGTGTAGAGAAAGTGGCCGATTCATTGATCTATGCGTTTAAAACAAAGAATGGTCGTGTGGTATATGATGGTGGAGGTGTTGCTCCTGATATAGCGGTTGAGCCTCAAAAATACAGTAACATTTTAGGAAGTCTGGTTTCTAAAAATCTCATTTTTGATTTTGCAACCAAGTATCGTTTAGCACATGAAACAATTGCTCCGGCTAAAGAATTTAAATTAACAGATGCTGAATACGATGAATTTGTTGCCTTTTTATCGGGTAAGGATTATGATTATACAACCAAAACTGAAAAGAAACTGGAGGAGTTAAAGAAAAGTGCGGCTGATGAAAAAACAATGGAAGACATCAATGCCGAGGTGGAAGCTTTGAAAACAAAGATCAAGCACAGTAAAAGTGCCGACCTTGTAAAATACAAACCGGAGATCAAACAATTCTTAGAAGAAGAGATCGCTTCCCGATACTATTTCCAAACAGGCCGTTTAGAAGCATCTTTAAAAGATGATGAGGAAATTAAAGAAGCACTTGCCGTGTTGAATGATGCCGATCGCTATAAAAAGATCCTCACAACGATCAATAAGGCTGAAAAGCCTTTCCACGATGAGGCTCACAAAAAATAATACAACAGAAAAAGGAGTGAAATTTCACTCCTTTTTTGTTTAAAAATAATTTCGTTCATAATGCAATTATTTTAACACTTTTGCGTTACGAAACAGCGTATGAAGCAACTGCTACCACAAAAGTATCACAACTATATTTACATTTTCGCACTCATCTTATTGGTGGTAGGAATGCCGGTTTCCAAGTTCTTCATGAGTTTGTCGCAATTCATTCTTATTGGTAATTGGGTATTTGAAGGCGATCTCAAAAATAAACTGCAGTCGTTTTTTAAGAATAAAGTTGCTTTAGCACTTACTTCTGTTTTAGTATTGCATGTGTTAGGTTTATTATTTACCGATGATTTTGCCTATGCAAACAATGATATGCGCATTAAACTTCCATTGGTGATCCTTCCTTTGGTAATCGCTACTTCCAACCCTCTATCGCGCAAACAGATCGATCTGATACTCTATTTCTTTGTTGCTGCGGTTGTTTTTGCCAGCATGGTTAGCATCATGGTGCTGAATGGCTGGATCAATAAGCCGGTGGTTGACATTCGCGATATCTCTATTTTTATTTCCCACATCCGTTTTGCATTGCTGATCTGCTTTGCCATTTTTGTATGTATCTATTTTACCAGAAGATCAGCTGCTGCTCATTGGAAACTTTTATTTACAATAACTGTAGTATGGTTGTTTGCTTTTTTATTCATTCTGCAATCCATGACGGGAGTGGCTATTTTGGTTATTGCTACAGGCGTTTGGAGTTTTATGTTTTTATGGAAAACAAAAAAAATAATATGGAGAGTTTTAACGATCCTGGTTGTTCTTGTTTCCTTCAGTAGCTTAATCTGGTTTATCAACAAAATAAAAAACATCCAATCACATCAACAAAAACCTGTTGCTACTGAGATGCTTGCTGCCACAGAAAGAGGCAATCCCTATCAGCATGATGCCAATGGAACATTGCAAGAGAACGGACATTTTATCTGGATCAACGTATGCGACAAAGAATTAGAAGAAGCCTGGAGCAAGCGGAGTGAATTTAAGTTTTGGGAAGGCGATTCAAAAGGCAATCCATTGCGTTATACACTGATCCGCTTTTTGGCTTCTAAAGGATTGAATAAAGATTGGAATGGAGTAATGGCATTGTCATCCACTGAGATCAAAGCGATTGAGCGTGGTGTGCCGAATGTAAACTATCAAAATATTTCCGGTTTACAATCCAGAGTATTACAAACATTCTGGGAGATCGATATGTACAAAAGTACAGGTGATGCTAATGGACATTCACTCACACAACGTTTTGAATATTGGATCGCATCCTGGAATATTATAAAGAACAATCTATTGTTTGGTGTTGGTACAGGCGATCTGGAGCAGGAGTTATTTAAACAATACGATCAAATGAATTCAAAACTATCGATCGAATACCGTTTGCATCCACATAATCAGTTTCTGTCTATCATGTTGTGCTTTGGTATCATCGGATTGATCTGGTTTTTGTTCTCCCTTTTCTATCCAATGTTTGCGTATAAAAAATATTCCGATTATTTATACGTAGCATTTATTGTGATCGCAGTTTGTTCTTTCTTTACGGAAGATACACTTGAAACACAGGCGGGCGTTACATTCTATGCTTTTTTAAATTCCTTCCTGTTATTTGTGGATAGAGATAAACAAGGCAACCTTAACGGATAAGTTCCGCTACTTGTTGTGCTTGTATCAGGTTCATACATACGCATGAAGCGGGTGTTTTTCTACAGTCTTCACAACTTTTATTTACCACCAATGCTTTTGCATTTTTACCAATTGGTTTCCACCTTCCGGGATGCATAGGGCGGATAGGCGGATAGATGCCAATGGCACCAATGCCCAATGAAGAAGCAATGTGTAGCGGACCCGTACTTGCCGCGACTAAATAATTGGCTTTATGGATGAAGGCAATGAATTGTGGTAAGGACATTTTTCCTGTGATGTCCATAACATGTGCCGGGAGCTGTTTCATCCAGTCGCTTAGAATAATCTTTTCTTTATCAGTTCCACTAATGAAAATTTGATAACGATCTGCTGGCAACAGGTCGATCAATGCTTTGAAGTGATCTAAGCTCCATTCACGTGCGCTTGCATTCGATTTAGGATGCAGGATCACATTGATCTTTTCTGGGTGTATCAATGCTTCATGTTCTTTTTCTAAAGCCGGAAGTTTTGTGAAACCAATGTATGCATGTAGCTTATCAATTTCAGGCACCTCTTCAATTCCAATAGCAGAAAGCAATTTGATGTTTAATTGTGCTTCGTGCAGATCAGAATTTTTACGGCTCAATGCTACAAAGCGGTTCACTGAAAATAAATGAAACCAGCGGTTGGTGGTTCCTATTCTGTTTTTGATGCCGGCTTGTTTGGCGAGCTTTGCTATGTGTTTATTAGGGAATACATGAATGATGGAATCTGCGCCACTTTGTTTTAAAAGGCTGATCGCTTCGGAATGATCTTTTAAAAGAACATCAGCATTAATGAATTCATCCACATGTTCGCAACACTTGATGATGGCTTCGGTATAGGTTCTGCCAATGAAAATGATCTTGACTTCCGGAAAATATTTTTTGATCAAACCGCACATCGGCAGGGTCAGCAACACATCGCCAATGGCATCGGGGCGACTGATAATGATCTTTTTTATGTTCAGTTTGTTTTTCACTTATCGATACAGATCGTTTAACTTTTTGTATTTTAAATAAGTGGCATAAGCCGAAATGCGTGCAACGGTGAAGCCTGCAGCGCCATCCATACAGCCCAGTTTAAAAATATAATCACGGAAAAATTTCACAACCGGACTGATATACAACTTCACAACTGATGCTTTTTTCTTTTGTTCAAACAGATCCTTTGCTGCAATCGTGGTGAATTTTTCTGCTTGTTGATAATGCTGCTCAATGGTGTAATAACTGTAATGCAAACAATCGCCTTTCAGATGTAAAACATCTACTTGTTTTGAAAAGCTCAACTCTTCATGTATGATGCCTGTCCATTGTGTGATCCTTCTGTCGAACAAACGGATCTTGGTGTCGGGATACCAGCCACCGTGTTTGATCCAGCTGCCACAGTAGTTAGTTATCCGGTTAAATTTTGCAGTGATCAATTCTTCTTTTGCTTTTAAGTCAAGGATCGAGCGTTTTAACTCATCCGATAATGCTTCATCGGCATCCAGCGATAATATCCAGTCATACTTAGCTTGTGCATTCGCAAAATTTTTGGAAGGAGAATAGCCTTCCCATTTACGTGAAATAAAATTCACATTGTATTTTTTGCAAATGGCTTCTGTTTGATCACTTGAGAAAGAATCCAATACCACAATGTCATCGGCTATGCCCTGAACAGAAAGCAAACATCGTTCAATGTTCTTTTCCTCGTTAAAGGTGATGATCACTGCGGAGAGTTGTGGCATTCGTTATTGGAAATTAAATTTATATCGAACAAAAGTACTAAAATTATCTGCTATATTTGTGTACGTATGGCAATGGTAAACACACTTATTCAACAGTTGCAGCAAGGCGATAAAAAAGCCTTGGCACGATGCATTACCATTGTTGAGAATGAGTTGGAGGGATATGAAGAACTTCTTACATCTTTAAAGTTTAACGCATCCATTCCTGTGATCGGTGTTACGGGTCCTCCCGGTGCCGGCAAAAGTACATTGATCAATTCCTTGATCAAACAAATGACTGTTAAAGGAAAAACAGTTGGTGTGATTGCGATCGATCCTACATCTCCTTTTAATTATGGTTCATTGTTGGGCGACCGTTTACGTATGGCCGAACATTTTACCAATGAGCATGTTTTTATCCGTTCTCTGGCAACCAGAGGTTCCTTGGGAGGTCTTTCTGCAAAGACGGTGGAGATAGTTGATGTAATGCGCGCATTTCCATTCGACTATATCATTGTGGAAACAGTAGGAGTTGGACAAAGTGAAGTAGAAGTGGTTGGTTTGGCAGATACAACAGTATTGGTGCTTGTTCCTGAAGCAGGCGATGATGTACAAGCGATCAAATCAGGTGTAATGGAGATAGCTGATATTTTTGTGGTGAACAAAAGCGACCGCGATGGTGCCAATATCTTTTTAAAGAATCTGATACAGTTGGTGCATTCAAAACCAATGAGCGATTGGAGCATCCCGGTGATCAAAGCAGTAGCCACCAAACACGAAGGCGTTGATGAATTGATAGAATACATTCACAAACATCATGCAGTGGCTGTAAACACCAAACGCGCTTATTTATTGGCTGAAAAAGCGTACCGTTTAATTCAAAACCGCAGAATGAAAGATATTTCCAAGCAGGAACTCAAACAGGAAATTGAAAAAGAATTACAGAAAAAGGATTTTAATTTGTATCAGTTTGTGAGGGGGAAGTAATCGAGTCTTTACAAAACAAAAAAGCCTTCTGAATTTTCAGAAGGCTTTTTCTTTATTAGAAATTTCTATTAATAGAATTTCACTAAATGCTCTGTTACGTTTGCATTTTCTTTTAATGCATCGTACACTTCATAATCAACTCGTGGTTGCATTTGCATATTTCCCATTTGTTGTTGTGCTTTGTAGTCTGTTTGAGCCGGTGCAGGTGTAACTGCATCTACAAACACCATAAACACACCTTCTTTGCCACCAATTGCTTTGCTTAATGTTCCTGCTTTTTGAACAGATACAGCACCAATCACAGCAGGTTCGCTATTTGAACCAGGGATAGCAGAAGTGTTAAAGTTCACATTTTGTGCTTGCTCAATGTTCAATTGCATTTTGCTAGCAATAGCATCTAATGTATTACCTGCAGCAGCAAATTCTTTAGCAAACATTTCAATTTTCTTTTCTTTGATCACTTTAGCAGTTACATCTTCTTTTACTTGCTCTAATGGAGCAATTCCTTTTTCTTTTACTTCTGTGATCACTGCCACTATGTATTTATCGCTAAATTCCATTGGCTCAGAAACTGTTCCCGATTTGTTTTCATACACCCATTTTACCAAAGCGCGTGGGTTTTCTAATCCAGGAATATTTCTGTCGTTCTCTTTAATGTTCTCAGCAATACGTTTGTTTAATTTTTGATCCAATACTGCTTTTTGGAAAGCATCGTTGGTTCTGTTTGCATTGGCAAAAGTATTTGCTTGCATAAAAATATCCTGTGCTGTTTTGCTGCTTGGCTCTACCAATTTGTTGATGGTAAATACTTGTACTTTCTTTTGTGAACCTTTTGAATCCATCACATCAATAATGTGGTATCCGTAGTTTGATTCAGCAATTACAAGATCACCTTTTTTGTTATCCAAACCTGCATTTTTGAATGGCTCAACGAATCCGCTTGTAGCATTGATCCATCCGTATACACCACCTTTTCCTGTGTAGTCATCTCCTTCTTTTTTATCCGGAGGCATTGTTTTACCACCATCATCAGAGTATTTTTCTACGAAGTCAGAAAATTTGTTTTTCTCTTTTTTCAAAACAACCAATAAACTATCGGCCATTTTCTTTGCTTGATCTTTTGTACGTGTTACTGTTGGTGAAGCTCCTGATCCTTGGTAAGCAATAAGGATATGACGAACTTTTGCAGAGTCAGCCGACATTTTTGTGCCGGTTAATTTTGCTACCACATAACCATTGTTTTCCTGGAATGGACCCATTACGGTTCCAACTTCTGCTTTGAACATGGCTGTATCGATCATTGGAGATAATCTTCCTGGAAGTACATACGATTGATCAACAAAACGTGAGTCAGATTCTGCAATAACAAATGCTGAATCTTCTTCCGCTTTCTTTGTTTTGAAATCAGCAGCAACTTGTTGCATTAATTTTTCTACTTCTTTGAAATCTTCTTGTGAAGGTGCAATGTCGAATGCTACGTACTCAATTTTACGAGCAGCTTCTTGCTTGTATTCGTTTTGATGTGCATTGTAATAAGCGTTAAGATCTTCATCGCTTACTTTGATCGTGCTATCAACAACGCTCTTGTAATTTTTGATCACATACTTAATGTTTGCATTGGTGTTTTGTGCAATGAAATCACGTTTTGCAACACTTGTAGTGGTGTACAATCCTTTTTTAATTAAGTTATTGTATTTTTCAATGATACGTGTTTGACGGATATAGTTTTCCAATTGTAACCATTGCGTTTCTTGCTCTTCAGTCATTGATTGAATAAACTGACGGATCTTGTCAGAGCTGATCATTCCTGTTTTCTCATCAGCAAACATAGGTGCCACTTTACCTGATTGAGGATCGCTTAAGTTACGGATCAAAGCCGGGTGCGGCTCTTCTACCATGAAGTGATACAATTCTTCATCAGAAACATTGATACCTAATTTTTCATATTCCTTTTGCATCACTTCTTCATTGATGAACTGGTTCCATACCTGTTGAACAATGTTATCGGTAGCTGCTTGGTCTAATGACGATTGACCGGTATTACGTTTTTGGTTTTCAATAGCCTCTTGTACTTTGGCATTGAAAGTATTGTAATCAATGGATTTTCCTGCGATCTCACCAACTGTTGTATCGGAATTACCAAAGAAATAATTTCCTGATTCCAATGCGCTTTGTAGTATGAATACTAATAAAGCAACACCAACGATACCTACTAATAATCCTGCTCTGCTTCTGATTTTTTCTAAAACACTCATATGCTATTTTATTTAGTTTTATGTAATTTTCGTTAAATACAAAATATATAAGGGCTGCAAATATAAGATTCTTACCCAAATTGTAAAATTTTATTTTAGGGGGAGGAGCGCTTATTTTTTGCTCTCCGGAGTGTTCAATTCAGGAAATTCGATCTCGTCCTGAACAATGAAGGAAGATGGGAACTCGGGCTGGATCTCCTTCAAGGCTTTGTAAGCCTCTAATTTGGTGCGAAAATCGCCTACACGAATGTTAAAATTAGGCTGATCGTACTTTTCATAAGCCGGAATTCCCGGGAACTTGCTCATGAACTTTACTTTTATCTCCTTGGCTTTTGTTTTATCCGAACCGAAATGAATCTTGATGCGGTAACCTTCAATGGGCGATTTAGCATTTACTTCAATGTGTTTTGCCTGCAGTTCTTTTATTTTATAATCCTGAATTATCTCTACTTTTCCGGTATCATTTTGTGCAAAAGATGACAGCGAAAAAAAGGATAATAGAAGTAAGATCGTAGCGGAAAATTTAAAATGCATGCTGAAAAATAATTGAATGGGCGACAAAGATAAATTTAATAATCAATGCTTTGCAAGAATTATACCTTAAAAATCTTCGGAAAATGGCTTTTTTAGTTTCGATTAAGTTGATAAACAAATAGATAAAACCAATATTTCTGTCAGACAAAAAATGACCGAAAAATGGCTTTCAAAACCCTCCTTATTTAGAACGAATATAAATTAATTAAATTTTAGAAAATTTTAACAAAATTTGAATCGCCTATTGATGTTTCTTATAAATTTGTCGCTCGAGTAAAAGTACTCTCCCTATTTATAGGGCATTTCAACGGAGTTAATTAGTTAAAAATCAATATGGATACAATGTGCAATAAGCCTCGAAAACAAATTTTGGCGATTATTTCCTTCCTGTTTTTATCGTTTATTTTTAGTGCAAACAATGTTTCAGCTGCCGATGGCGCTAAAATATTTAAGCAAAACTGTGCTGTTTGTCACAGTTTAGGAACAAATAAATTAACCGGTCCCGGTTTAGCAGGAATCGCTACACGTGCTCCTGGCGATGAGTGGTTGAAAAAGTGGATCAAAAACAACGATGCACTTCGTAAGAGCGGAGATGCTTATGCGATCAAAGTATATAACGATAACAATCAAGTGCCAATGTCGGCATTTGAATTTTTGTCTGACGAAGAGTTAACAGCTTTAGTAGAGTATATCAAAGCTCCTCCTGCTCCGGAAGAAAAGAAAAAAGATGGTGCTCCTGCTGCTGATGGTGATGCTGCTCCAGCCGAGCAAGGAATGAATCCATTGGCTTTATTGATCGGTATCGTTGCATTCTTGATTATCATTATTGCTGTTTTACGTGGTGTACGCTTCTCTTTAAAGAACTTACAAAACGAAAAGCAAGGTTTACCTTTAGAAGAACAAGTTGGTCCATGGACTGAATTAAAAACGTGGATGGGTGCCAACAAAACAAAAACAGGATTAGTGATCCTATTTATTGTGGGTGGTTTAGCTTCTTCAGGTTGGTATGCATTAAAAGGTATCGGTGTATATGAAGGATATCATCCTGTTCAGCCGATCGCTTATTCTCACAAGATTCACGCAGGTGATAATGCAATCGATTGTCAGTATTGTCACTCGGGAGTAGAGAAATCTAAAACTGCAGGAATTCCAACAGTGAATGTTTGTATGAACTGTCATAAAGGTATTTCTGAAGGACCTACAACAGGAAAAACAGAGATTGCTAAGATTTACGAAGCTGCGGGTTGGGATCCTGATAAAGGAGCTTATACTAAGCCTGAAAAACCGATTAAATGGGTGAAAGTTCACAACTTGCCTGATTTTGTATTCTTCTCTCATCAGCAACACGTAAAAGTTGGTAAGCAAGATTGTGCGAACTGTCATGGTGATCTAAAAACAATGACAACTGCACAACAAGTTCAACCTTTAACTATGGCATGGTGTATCGATTGCCATAATAAGACAGAAGTTCCTACAATGAAGGACAATCCATATTACGAAAGCCTACACAAAAAATTAGCTGAAAAGTACAAAGGAGAGCCGATCACTGTATCTAAAATGGGCGGTATCGAGTGTGCAAAATGCCACTACTAATAGTAAATAGAATAAACGAGCAAAAGACCAAATATATAATATGGCAACAAAAAAATACTGGAAAGGACTAGAAGAGTTAAACAACAGTCCTGAGTTTGTTCAAAAAGCGCAAAACGAGTTTGCAGAGCAAATCCCTGTAGAAAAATTCTTAGGTAACGAAAACCAGGAATCAAACGGAACAAATCGTAGAGATTTCTTGAAGTTTTTAGGGTTTAGCGTAACTGCCGCTTCATTGGCAGCCTGCGAAACACCTGTTAACAAAGCGATCCCTTACGTTGTAAAACCTGAAGAGATCACTCCGGGTGTTGCAAACTGGTATGCATCTACTTATTATGATGGAAGTGACTACGCTTCTATTATTGTAAAAACACGTGAAGGTCGTCCAATCAAAATTGAAGGGAATGATTTTTCGAAAGTAACGATGGGCGGAACCAATGCTCGTGTTCAGGCATCTGTACTTTCATTATACGATTCTTCCCGTTTAACAGGACCAACAGTAAATGGTGCTCCTGCAACTTGGGCAAATGTTGACAAAGAAATTGGTGGTAAATTAGCTGCTATTGCAGCAAAAGGCGGTGCTATCCGTATCTTATCATCTTCGATCATCAGTCCTTCTACAAAAGGTGTGATCGCTGAATTTGCAGCAAAATACCCAACAACAAAGCATGTAACATACGATACAGTATCGTATTCAGGAATCTCTAAAGCCAATGCTCAAACATTTGGTCAGGAAGTAGTTCCTTCTTATAACTTTGCTAAAGCAGATGTGATCGTAAGTATTGCAGCTGATTTCTTAGCAAACTGGGTATCTCCAATTGAATTTTCTAAGCAATATGCTAAGACACGTAAGGTAAGTAAAGACCACGCGAAAATGTCGAAGCATTACCAGTTCGAATCAAACTTATCATTAACAGGTGCAAATGCTGATGAGCGTGTTCCGGTTAAAGTTTCTGAACAAGGCAAAGTTGCAGTTAATTTATACAATGCTGTTGCAAAGATCGTTGGTGGTAACTCCCTTCCTTCATCTGCTTTAGCTTGTGATGCTGAGATCGCAAAAGCTGCAAAAGCTCTAGCTGAAAGTAAAGGAAAATCAATCGTTGTTTCCGGTTCAAACGATATTAATGTTCAGTTAGTAGTAAACGGCATCAACCAGATGTTGGATAACTACGGTAAAACAATTGATATTGAAAACCCAACATACACACATCAAGGTGATGATGCTGCATTTGCAGAATTAGTAGCTGAAATGGCTGCAGGTAAAGTAGATGCGATCATTACATACAATACAAACCCTGTTTATACAGCTCCTGCATCTTTAAAATTTGCTGATGCTTATAACAAAGTAGGTTTACGTATCTCTTTTGCTGACAGAGCTGATGAAACAGCTTCTTTAGCAAATTATATCTGTCCTGATTCTCATTACTTAGAGTCTTGGAACGATTTCAATCCAAAGAAAGCACACTATAGCTTAGCACAGCCTACTATTGCTCCTTTGTTCGCTCAACCGCGTCATGAAGGAACTCGTCAGGCACAACAAACATTGTTGAACTGGGCTGGTAATACATCTGATTATTTAGCATACATCCAAAAAACATGGATGGAGAAAGTATTCCCAATGCAAGGTAAATACATGATGTTTACTGAGTTTTGGAATAACTCATTACACAATGGTGCTATTGAAGTAGGAAAAGGAGAGGGCGAAGTATTAGCTACTCCTGTGTTGGATAGCGCAGCAGTTGCCGCTCCGCTTGCTGCAGCAGCTGTAAAACCTGTTAAAGAAGCACCAAAAGCAGAAGAGGTAAAACCTGCTGCTGTGGTAAATTTGAACGATGTAGCCTCTAAAATTAACGCTGTAAAAGGCGGTGCTTTAGAATTAGCATTATATGAAAAAGTTGGTATTGGTAATGGTAACCAGGCAAACAATCCTTGGTTGCAAGAATTACCGGATCCTATTTCTAAAATCACTTGGGATAACTATATTACCATGGCACCAGCTCAAATGGCAAAAGAAGGCTATTTGATGATGGAACGTCAGGATAGAGAAGCAAGTTTGGCTACTGTTACTGTAAATGGTACGACTATCAAATTACCAGTTGTCCCACAACCGGGTCAGGCAGAAGGTACTATCGGTATCGCTGTAGGTTATGGTCGTGAAAAAGCAGGCTCATTAAGCGCTAAAACTGGTGTGATCGGTCAAAATGCCTATCCATTCGTTCAGGTGGTTGACGGAACAATGATGTACGCTGCATTGAATGTTTCTGTTGCAAATGCAAACGAAACAACGGAGATCGCTGGTACTCAGATTCACCACACATTAATGGGTCGTGAGATCGTTAAAGAAACAAACTTAGAGAACTATAAGAAAAATCCTAAATCAGGAAATCATGATGAGATGCTGGTAACACATTCAGGTGTGAAAAAAGCATCAACGATTGACCTTTGGGATTCATTTGATCGTCCTGGCCATTCTTGGGGTATGACGATCGACTTAAATTCTTGTATCGGTTGCGGAAGTTGTGTTGTAAGTTGTACAGCAGAAAACAACGTTGCCGTAGTTGGTAAAGCAGAGGTGATCAAAACACGTGAAATGCACTGGTTACGTATTGACAGATACTATAGCAGTGATATGAATAAAGAAGTGGCGAAAGAAGAAGGTGTTGGTGCAATTGACATGTATTTGGAAATGGAAAATCCTGCGGCAGCAAATCCAAAGGTAGTGTTCCAGCCGATCATGTGTCAACACTGTAACCACGCTCCATGTGAGAACGTTTGTCCTGTATTAGCAACTAACCATAGTTCTGACGGATTGAACATGATGACGTATAACCGTTGCGTTGGTACCCGTTATTGCGCAAATAACTGTCCTTTCAAAGTAAGACGTTTCAACTGGTTTAACTACAACGGTAATACAGATTTTGCATTTAACCCTACACAAGACGACTTAGGACGTATGGTATTGAATCCGGATGTTGTGGTTCGTTCTCGTGGAGTAATGGAAAAATGTTCAATGTGTGTTCAACGTATACAGGAAGGCAAATTGGAAGCGAAGAAATCAGAAGCTCCATTGAAAGATGGTGCTATCAAAACAGCTTGTCAACAATCTTGTCCTACGAATGCGATCTATTTTGGTGACTTAAATGATGAGAATAGCGAAATTGCTAAACTTAGAAAAGAAGAAGCAGAAGGACGTAACTACTTTATCCTTGAAGAGATCGGAATTAAACCAACGGTGTCTTACTTAACAAAAGTAAGAAACTGTGAAACTACGATCGAAGAAGGAAGAAAAACTTCAGGACATACTGAAGCGAAAGAAGAAAAAGAACACGCTTAATCAAAGAAGAAAAAGAATTTATAATTTATAATTAGATTATTAATATGCAGCACGAATCAGAAATCAGAGAGCCCTTAATCCTTGGCAAAAAGTCGTATCATGAGATCACAGAAGATATCGTACGACCAATTGAAGGAAAAGCTTCAAAGTATTGGTATATGCTTTTAACTATCTCCATCATTTGTTTCATGTGGGGTATTGGATGTTTAGCGTATACAATTGGTACAGGTATTGGTGCCTGGGGTTCAAACAACGGTGTTGACTGGGCATTCGATATTACCAACTTCGTATGGTGGATCGGTATCGGTCACGCTGGTACGTTGATCTCTGCGGTATTATTATTATTCCGTCAAAAATGGAGAATGGCGATCAACCGTGCTGCTGAAGCAATGACGATCTTTGCCGTTATGTGTGCTGCGATCTTCGTATTGTTACATACCGGTCGTCCTTGGTTAGATTATTGGTTGTTCCCATTGCCAAATCAATTTGGTTCTCTTTGGGTAAACTTTAACTCTCCATTGATGTGGGACGTGTTTGCGGTATCAACTTACTTCTCTGTGTCATTAGTATTCTGGTATACAGGTTTGGTTCCTGACTTTGCAATGATCCGCGATAGAGCTGCAAAACCATTAGCTAAAAAGATCTATGGTATCATGAGTTTTGGTTGGGGTGGAAGTGCTCGTCATTGGCACCGTTTCGAGGAAGTATCATTAGTGCTTGCAGGTTTATCAACTCCACTTGTATTCTCCGTTCACTCGATCGTATCTACCGACTTTGCTACAGCTGTTGTTCCGGGTTGGCATACAACCATCTTCCCTCCATACTTCGTTGCTGGTGCGGTATTCTCAGGATTCGCGATGGTATTGACGCTTTTGATCATTGTTCGTAAGATCTATAGTTTAGAGAATTACATTACGATCAAGCATATCGAATACATGAACATCGTTATCATCGTAACAGGTTCTATCGTAGGTGTTGCTTATTTAACAGAGTTATTCATTTCTTGGTATTCTGGAGTTGAATATGAGCAATATGCATTCTTGAATCGTGCGACAGGTCCATACTGGTGGGCATATGCTGCAATGATGACTTGTAATGTTGTTTCTCCACAGTTATTCTGGTTCAAAAAATTACGTACGAACTTAACGTTTACATTCATCATGTCGATCATTGTGAACATCGGTATGTGGTTTGAGCGTTTTGTGATCATCGTTCCAACATTGTGCCGTACATTCTTACCATCTACCTGGAATATGTACTCTCCATCATTTATTGATTGGGGAATCTATACAGGTACTATTGGTATGTTCTTTACATTCTTCTTGTTGTTTACACGTTACTTCCCGGTTATCGCTCAAGCAGAGTTGAAATCGATCGTGAAATCATCAGGTCAAGAGCATAAAGAAAAACATGCACATGGTCATGCTCATGCAGCACACCACTAATTAAATAGATTGTCATAAACATTTAAGTTTTATAAGATATGAGTAAAGCAGTAATACACGCAATTTTTGATGATGAAGAACCATTGATGGCTAGCGCAAAATCGCTACATGCTCAAGGCGTTCATATTAAAGATGTATTTACACCATTTCCTGTTCACGGATTGGATGCAGCAATTGGGGTTCCAAGAACAAGAATCGCCATCACTGCATTTATCTATGGTTTAACAGGTGCATCATTGGCTACATTAATGATGTGGTACATGATGATCAGCGATTGGCCAACTGATATCGGTGGTAAGCCAAGCTTTGCATATTACATGAATATGCCTGCATTTATTCCTATCACATTTGAATCAACAGTATTATGTGCTGCTCACGGTATGGTGATCACGTATTACTTAAGATGCTGGATGTTGCCGGGCGTAAAAGCAAAAAATCCTGATCCACGCACAACAGATGATAAATTCCTAATGGTGATCGAAACAAAAGAAGAGAACAAAGGAAACATTGAGTCAATGTTGAAAAACGGTGGTGCAACAGAGATTCACCATAAATAAGAGTAGAACAAGAATTTGCTAAAGAATACTATACTACAATGAACAAAAAGGTAACAAGAATTATTTCTTTGATGGCAGTGTTTGGCTGTGTAACCATTGGTTTTACATCATGCTCAAAACATGACGAAAATAGTCCGGGTGTTGAGTTCATGCCAGACATGTATCGCTCTCCTTCATTAGAGGCCAACTTATTTGATGTTATAAAAAATGAGGATGGATCATACGATACGATCATTTCTAACCGTAAACCGGTAGCGGGTACAATTGCACGTGGATATATGCCTTATGCATATGCAAACACACCAGAAGGGTATGAAGCTGCAGGTGCAAATTTGCGTAATCCTTTTCCAAAGAATGAGGCTAACCTAAAACAAGGTGAAGTATTATACGGTAAGTTTTGTGTTCATTGCCATGGTGCAGGTGGTGAAGGTGATGGTTTAGTAGGTGGTAAATTACCTGGTGCTCCTCCATCTTATAAAACAGTTTTGAAAACATTACCTGAAGGGAAAATTTTCCACTCGATCACTTATGGTAAAGGGTTGATGGGTTCTCATTCCGGTCAAATGACTCAAGAAGAAAGATGGAAAGTAACTTTGTATGTTCAAAAATTACAAGGGAACGATGGTGCGGCTGTAGCTACTGTAGCTAGCGATTCTACAAAAACAGATTCAACAGCAGTTGCTGCTGCTGTGAAAGTAGAAGAACCAAAAAAATAATTAAAGGATTTATTCGAGATACAAAAAGATAAATGAATACTGATATGAATAATAACTATACGTTTACAAGCAGAACCAGAAACATTACTTTTGGTTTAATGGCAGTAGGTTTAATTGCGATCATTGCCGGCTTTTTAACTGATCATGCTCCTGAAGGAGTGAGTCACGATGAATACCATCATACTCGTTTTTGGGCAAATTTATTAGTAAATAGCTATTTCTACATGGGAATTGCTTTGTTGGCAACATTCTTCATGGCATTGCAATATGTTGCTGAGGTTGCCTGGTCAGTGGCAGTTAAACGTGTTTACGAAGCAGTATCTAGTTTCTTACCTATCGGAGCGATCATGATGTTTATCGTTCTTTTAGCCGGTCAATTACATTTACACCACTTATACCACTGGATGGATGCAGACACGATCAATCCTGAGTCACCAAAGTACGATGAAGTAATTGCAGGTAAAGCAGGTTACTTTACTCCTTGGTTCTTCTGGTTAAGAACAATCCTTTATTTAGTAGTTTGGGTGTTATTCCAACGTGGTTTTATTAAGCGTTCATTAGAGCAGGATCTTCAAGGTGGAACAGCGATTCACTTCAAACAAATGGGTAAAGCAGCTGTGTTCTTGGTATTCTTTGCAGTAACTTCTTCCACATCTTCTTGGGATTGGATGATGAGCTTAGATGTACACTGGTTCTCTACAATGTACGGATGGTACGCTTTCTCCGGAATGTGGATCTCTGCTATGACAACTATTATCTTATTTGTTATCTACTTAAAACGTAAAGGCTATTTAGAGCAAGTGAATGAAAGCCATATCCATGACTTAGGTAAATGGGTGTTTGCAGTAAGTTTCTTGTGGAGCTACTTATGGTTCATGCAATTCATGTTGATCTGGTATACGAACATTCCTGAAGAAACGATCTATTTCCAAGAGCGTATGCATGATTTCGGTTACATGGGCTTAATGTGGACAGTGTTCTTTATGAACTTTGTATTCCCAATGATATTATTAATGAGCCGTGATTCAAAACGTAACTACTTCTTCTTGGTATTTGTAGGTGCTATCATTTTTGTTGGTCACTGGTTAGATGTATTTGTAATGGTTATGCCTGCTACAGTTAAAAGTCACTGGCATTTAGGATGGATGGAAATTGGAATGGCTTTAGGTTTCTTAGGGTTAATGTTATTCGTTATCCACAGAGCTTTAGCGAAGTCTCCATTGATGATCAAACAACACCCTTATCTGGACGAAAGTCTTCATCACCATGTATAATTTTTAATTGTAGTAAAGCATATAAATAACGAATTTCAATACAAAACACTATGATAAAGTTTTTAGTTTACGTTGCCATTATTTTAGCAGTTTTAGCAGTTGGCTATTTAGTAAGAGTATTTGAACTTGCTCAAAGTTTAAAAGGTAAAAGATCGGAAGAGATCACCGAAAAAGACAACCATAACATGGCGAGAGTAATGTTAGGTCTTTTGATCTTCCTTTTTGGATTCACGATCTGGCAATTGAAAGAATATGGTGGCAAATTATTACCGGAAGCGGCTTCCATTCACGGTGTTGAAACAGACAAGTTATTGGATTTTAACTTTGCTATTATCTGGATCGTATTCGTATTAACTCAAACTTTATTATTCTGGTTCGCTTATAAATATTACGGAAGAAACAATAACAGAGCATCTTACTTCCCTCACTCCAACAAATTAGAGATGATCTGGACAGTTATCCCGGCTATCGTGTTAGCGGTGATCATCATCTTCGGTTTAAAAACATGGAACAAGATCACAGAGCCTGCTGCAGCTGAATCAACTATTGTTCAGATCTACAGTAAGCAATTCGACTGGACAGCTCGTTATGCAGGTAAAGACAATGTATTAGGTGAATCAAACTACAAATTGATCACAGCTTCTAATGAGTTAGGTATGGTGGCTGACAATAAACAAGGTCAGGATGATATCATTGTAAAGAATGAATTACACTTGCCTGTAAACAAAGAAGTGGAATTTAAATTCAACTCACGCGATGTGATCCACAGTGCTTATTTTCCTCACTTTAGAGCACAAATGAACTGTGTTCCGGGTATGACGACTATGTTCCATTTTACACCAACCATCACTACTGCTGAAATGCGTGCGAAAACAGGAAACGATAAGTTTGATTATATCTTGTTGTGTAACAAGATCTGTGGAAACAGTCATTATAATATGCAGATGACCATCATTGTTGAAACAGAAGCGGAATACAATAAATGGTTATCAGAGAAAAAACCTTTTGGTGCAGCAGCAGCTACAGCAGAAGCAAAATAATATTAGAAAATACAGTAATTAAATTCATAAAAGTATAAGAATATGTCAATGGAGAATCACGGTCATCACAATCACGAAGGACACCACGCTCACCACGATGAACATCATCATGAAGAACATTGGGTGACGAAATACGTATTTAGTATGGATCACAAGGTCATCTCACGTCAGTTCTTGATCACTGCTGTGATCATGGCGGTGTTAGCAATGATCATGTCTATCCTTTTCCGTTTGCAATTAGCTTGGCCGGGAGAAAAATTTGCCATCATCAATTGGATGTTAGGTGATAAGTGGGGTAAAGATGGTATTCTTGATCCGGGAATGTACATGGCATTGGTTACTATCCATGGTACTGTAATGGTGTTCATGGTATTAACTGGTGGTTTGAGTGGTACATTCAGTAACTTATTGATCCCTTACCAAATTGGTGCTCGCGATATGGCATCAGGATTCTTGAACATGTTATCATACTGGTTCTTCTTCTTATCAAGTGTGATCATGGTTTCTGCTTTCTTGATCGAAACAGGTCCTGCATCCGGTGGTTGGACAGTTTATCCTCCTTTAAGTGCATTGCCTCAAGCAATGGAAGGTTCTAAATTAGGTATGACATTGTGGTTAGTTTCTATGTCATTGTTCATCGTATCTTCTTTATTGGGTGGTTTGAACTACATCGTTACGATCTTGAACTTACGTACTAAAGGTATGTCAATGACACGTTTGCCGCTTACTATCTGGGCATTCTTCGTTACTGCTATCTTAGGTGTATTATCATTCCCTGTATTATTATCTGCAGCTTTATTGTTGATCTTCGACCGTAGCTTTGGAACATCTTTCTACTTGTCAGATATCTATATTGGTGGACAAGCATTAGAGCAAACAGGTGGTAGCCCGATCTTGTACCAACACTTATTCTGGTTCTTAGGTCACCCTGAGGTATACATCATCATCTTACCTGCATTGGGTTTAACTTCTGAGATCATCTCTGTTAACGCTCGTAAGCCGATCTTCGGTTACCGTGCAATGATCGGTTCTATCATGGCGATCGGTTTCTTATCGTTCATCGTTTGGGGTCACCATATGTATATCACCGGTATGAATCCATTCTTAGGATCTGTATTCGTGTTCACTACATTATTGATCGCTATCCCATCTGCAGTAAAAGCATTTAACTATATCACAACATTATGGAAAGGTAACATCCGTTACACTCCAGCTATGTTGTTCGCTATCGGATTAGTATCTACATTCATCTCCGGTGGTTTAACAGGTATCATCCTTGCTGACTCTGCATTGGATATCCAAGTTCACGATACATACTTCGTTGTAGCTCACTTCCACATTGTAATGGGTGTATCTGCGATCTTTGGTATGTTAGCAGGTGTTTATCACTGGTATCCTAAATTATTCTTGCGTCAAATGAACAAGAAATTGGGTTATATCCATTTCACATTAACATTCATCTCTGCATACGGAGTATTCTATCCAATGCACTTCTTAGGATTAGCAGGTGTGCCTCGTAGATATTATGACAACACAGCTTTCCCTATGTTCGATAACTTAGTGGATGTAAACGTGTTGATCACACTTTTTGCGATCCTTGGAGCATTAGCACAAGTATTCTTCTTGTTCAACTTCTTCTACTCTATGTTCCGTGGTCCTAAATCAGAACAAAATCCTTGGGGATCAAACACATTGGAGTGGACAACACCTATGGCAAACATTCACGGAAACTGGCCTGGTCCATTACCTGAAGTTCACCGTTGGCCATACGACTACAGCAAACCGGGAGTTGAAGCTGATTATATCATGCAAACAGTTCCATTAGCTGAAGGAGAATTAGATGGTGGAGGACACTAATCCAATCATATAAAACAAAAGCCCCCCGATTTTATCGGGGGGCTTTTGTTTTTATATCCTCTTGTTTAATTTACTTTGGCAAGTGGGTTGGCTAATCCGCTGTAATTGGTCAATTCTACTTTTATGGATCCTACCAGCACATCTGCTTGTCCTTTGATCGGAATGTGGTTCTTATCGTCAGTTATCCAGATGTTAAGGTCTTCCTCTTTCTTAAATACACGTCCTTTTTGTACGATTGGACGGAACTTTAAGCATTTGAATGTTCCCAAGTCGGTTGTAACGGTTTCACGTGCTATAAACTTAATTTTTAATGGCCATACTTCTTTGTCCATAAAACAGTTCAAGGTGTACATTTCGCCCGGTTTGGCTGCCGAAAGATCCAGGTTACGTGCATGATAAAAGGCTGAAAGCATATCCTGCATGTTGGGTTCTATATCGTATTGCTGACCTTCGCCTACATTTACTTTTTTATTGTAATGGTTAAATACATAATCCTGATTGATGATATAACCACCTTCGTTTACACGTCTCACAAACATCCATGGCACCAATGCTTCTTCATCTACGTACGTTTCGTAACGGTCGCGCACTTTATAAAACCAGTCGAATGAACCTTTGGATGATCCCAAACCAACCACATGGAAGGTTTTACGGCCTGCTATTTCTTTGGCTTCTTCGGTAACAACAAGCGAAGCTACTCCTGCATCAATGATCCCGTAATGCATGCGGAAACTTAATACTTCTCCGCGTTTGAATGCATTGTTGTTCATCATCGGTAACATTTTGCTTGTTCCATCTTCTATTTGAATAGATGGTAATTCTTTTTCCTGTGTGAAGGACATACCTGCAATTCCTGCAAGTGCTGTAAGTCCTCCGAATAAAACGATCTTGTTCATAGTTTTTGAATTAAGATGTTAAACAGTATTCAAACGGTATGCCAAAGGCATTTATTGCCTTGTACGAAATGGGAGATGAGAGGGTTATAGGAATAAAAAAAGGCGCAAAAAGCGCCTTTTTTGTGTGAAAATGTTCCCTTTTGTGCTTAGATCACAATATTTACGATCTTATTGTGTACTACGATCACTTTTTTAGGCGTTTTACCTTCCAGGTATTTTTGTGTTTGTTCTAAGGTCAACACTTCTTTTTCTACCTGCTCTTTTGTAAGTGATAGATCATACTCCTGGAAGAAACGTGTTTTGCCATTAAATGAAACAGGATAGTTGAATGAACTTTCAACCAAATACGATTCATTACATTCAGGGAAAGAAGCATAGGTGATGCTTTCGGAATGTCCTAAACGGTTCCACAATTCTTCTGCAATATGCGGTGCATAAGGAGCAATGATAATAGCGAGTGGTTCTAGGATCTCACGTTTGTTGCATTTCAGATCTGTTAACTCATTCACACAGATCATGAAATTACTTACCGAAGTATTGAATGAGAAATTTTCAATATCGCTGCTGATCTTTTTAATGGTTTTGTGCAATGCTTTTAACTCCGGTTTTGTTGCAGGCTCATTGCTGATGTTTACTGCATCACCATTGTGATACAATCTCCATAGCTTGCGGATGAAATTGCTAACACCTGTAATTCCGTTGGTGTTCCATGGCTTGGAAAGCTCCAGCGGACCTAGGAACATTTCATATAAGCGTAAACAATCCGCTCCGTATTGTTCTACCATGGTGTCTGGAGTAACAACATTCCATTTGGATTTTGACATCTTTTCCACTTCATGTCTTACAATAAAAGAGTCATCTGACTTTTCTATTTTCTGCCCGGAAAGATTATACCAAACACCTTTATAGAAATAGGATTTTTTACAGATATATACTGCCGATTTAAAATCATCTTGCCAATTTGTAAGTTGAAGAAGATCAACACTACTATAATTGCTATCTATGCTTCTAATAAGAAAATTAATATCCACAGGTCGTTCAACGGTCATTTCTTTATCAGATAATACATCTTGGCTATAAAAAATCCCTCTTACATCATTAGGAAGAATTACATTTTGTTGAGTGCCATCTTCAGAAATAAAAACAAGGCCAGCTACATCATTGGGTTTTTCGTTTGTAGACATAATTTTCATCCCAGTCACACTGATGTCTTTCTTCATTGCAATTTTGCTTGAAACACCTTGTATCATCCCTTGATTGATCAGCTTTTTAGCAGGCTCAATAACCGGGATCAATCCAAGATCATTTAAAAATTTGGTCCAGAAACGTACATACAATAAATGCCCTGTTGCATGTTCAGCACCGCCAATGTACAAGTCTACATTTTGCCAATAGTTAACCGCTTCTTTGCTTACGAATGTTTTTTCATTGTGCGCATCCATGTAGCGCAGGAAATACCAGCTACTGCCTGCCCAGCCCGGCATGGTGCTGTATTCGTATTCATATTTTCCTTCGTATTTCCAGTCTTTTGCACGTGCCAATGGTGGCTCACCTGTTTCGGTAGGTAAGTATTTATCTACTTCCGGTAACATCAATGGCAATTCACTTTCTTTTAATACATGTGGAATTCCATTTTTGTAATATACCGGAATAGGCTCTCCCCAATAGCGTTGACGACCGAAGATCGCATCACGCAAACGGAAATTAGTTTTGCCTTTTCCTAATCCTTTTTCTTCAATTACTGCAATTGCTTTTTTGATGGCTTCTTTTACTTCCAGTCCATTCAAAAAGTCGGAGTTGATGAGCTTTCCTTCTTTTGCATCGTATGATTCTTTTGAAAGGTCGCCACCGGCAACCACTTCAATAATAGGCAGATCAAAATGTTTTGCAAATGCATAATCGCGGGAATCGTGTCCCGGAACAGCCATTACAGCACCTGTTCCATATCCTGCCAATACATAATCACCGATCCAGATCGGAATTTGTTTGCCTGTGAATGGATGGATCACATACGCGCCTGTAAACACACCTGTGATCTTTTTTACATCGGCCATACGTTCACGTTCGCTGCGATTTTTAGCGAATGTTACATATTCATCTACTGCCTTTTTTTGTGCAGCAGTGGTGATCTGTGCAACCAGTTCATGCTCGGGAGCAAGCGTTACAAACGATACTCCGAAAATTGTATCAGGGCGGGTAGTAAATACTTCTACTTCCGCACTTGAATTTTCTACTTTGAATTTTAAACTTGTTCCTTCCGATTTACCGATCCAGTTGCGTTGTGCTTCTTTGATGGATTCTGTCCAGTCGATGCCTTCCAGGTCATTCAATAAACGATCGGCATACGCAGTGATGCGCAAGCTCCATTGTTTCATGAGTTTGCGTTCAACAGGATAGCCACCACGTTCCGAAACACCATCTTTCACTTCTTCGTTGGCCAAAACGGTTCCCAGTTGCGGGCACCAGTTCACCATCGTGTCGCTCAGGTAGGCAAGACGAAATTGTTGTAATACTTGTTCTTTGTTGGTTTCAGAGAAATTTTTCCATTCTTCAGCGGTAAATCCATCATGATAAATTTCCAGATCACCTGTTAAGATATCATCCGAAGTCCCTTTGAAACCATTGCTTTCAAAGCAGCTGATAAGCGTTGAGATATTTTCTGCTTTGTTTGTTTTTTTGTTGTACCAGGAGTTGAACAACTGAATAAAGATCCATTGTGTCCATTTGTAATAATCAGGATTAGAAGTGCGTACTTCACGATCCCAATCAAAAGAGAATCCTATTTTATCTAATTGTTCGCGATAGCGCGCAATGTTTGTTTTTGTTGTAATTTCAGGGTGTTGTCCGGTTTGAATGGCATACTGTTCGGCAGGTAAGCCAAACGAGTCGTAACCCATCGGATGCAATACATTAAATCCTTTCAAACGTTTGTAGCGTGCAAAAATATCGGAAGCGATATAGCCCAATGGATGACCTACATGTAAGCCTGCACCACTCGGATACGGGAACATATCCAACACATAATATTTTGGTTTTGCGGATTGGTTTTCGGCTTTATAGGTTTTATTGGCGGCCCAATACTGTTGCCATTTTTTTTCTACTTCTCTGAAATTGTATTCCATCTGTACTCGTTTTATGCTATTTTTTTAGAGGTTGCGAATATACGAAATCCCTCTTTTAATTTGCCCTAAGAATGCGTATATTTGAGGAACTAAACTCTAAATCCCAAGCTTATGAAAAAGTTGTTTTTTATTTTGTTCCTGTTGGCAGGTTATTCAAATATGACCAATGCGCAGATCCTGGCATTTAAACCAACCACCGGTGATGCTGAAATGGATGGCATTTTAACCGATATTCATAATAAAGCAATAAAAGATATTAGTGGTTTTACCAGCAATGTAGTGAGTACATTCAGTCTGGTAAATTCAAAAGTAGAAGCTGCCTTGAAAATATTAGCTCCGGGTGATGTGTTTATGGCTGCACAGTTAGCTTCAACTGTAAATAAACCGTTTGATGAGGTTGTAAAAACCTATCAGGCTAATAAATCGAAAGGTTGGGGCGCTATGGCAAAAGAGATGGGAATAAAGCCGGGATCAGCGGAATTTCATGCTATGAAAAAATCAATGAAATTCAAAGGGAACTCAGGGAATAAAGGAAATGGAAATGCCGGTGGAAAAGGGAATGGCAATGCGGGCAAAGGCAAAAAGAAATAGCAAGGTTATTAACGCCTGATTGTTTATTTTAATCTGAACAAAAGAGGAATTTGCTGTGCTTTTCGGAATAATTTAGCAAAGATTCTTATTTCAGTATTCATCAATCAACAATTAAAAGGTGTCAGACAGATATTCAAAACGCAGGTTAACAGGCTCTACATTTACAACAATTGTAAGTCTTTCGTTGGTATTGTTCATGTTAGGTTTATTAGGGATCATTATTTTGAATACCCGTAAATTGGCTGACAATGTGAAAGAGAACATCGGATTTCAGGTGATCTTGAATGAAACAGCCAAAGAGGTGGATGTTGCCAAACTGCAGAAAACATTGGATGCTTCGGAGTATGTTAGATCAACCGAATTTGTAACGAAAGAAGAGGCTGCCGAGAAATTACAAAAAGATCTGGGAGAAGATTTTATTGGTTTTCTGGGTTTTAACCCTTTGCTTTCTTCCATTCATGTGAATTTAAAAGCGGAATATGCCAATGCCGACAGTTTGGCCTGGATCGAGAAGGATATGCTGGAGACCAAGTTGGTAAAGGAAGTGATCTATCAAAAGTCATTGGTGAGTATGATCAATGAGAATGTGCAAAAGATCAGCGTGGTGATCCTTGGATTCAGCTCTTTGCTCATGATCATTGCGCTGGCTTTGATCAACAATACCATCCGTTTATCCATTTATAGCAAACGATTTATTATTAAGACCATGCAATTGGTGGGTGCAACACAAGGATTCATCAGAAGACCTTTTGTGTTTGCAGGCATCCGTCACGGTGTGTATGGTGCTTTGATCGCCATTGCCATGCTGGTGGGCGTGTTATATGTTACACAAAAGCAGTTGCCTGAATTAAAAGAGTTGCAGGATCAAAACATGTTATTGACCCTGTTTGGGATCGTGATCGTATTGGGAATTATTATTTCCTGGATCAGTACTTCACTGGCTGTACGCAAGTATTTACGCTTGAAGTCGGACGATCTGTATTTTTAGGTGCTTCACGTTTTTTAACAAGCGATATTCCTAAAATTAATTACATTTGTATCGCTAAAAATAATTTCAAAAATGAGCAGTAATAAAAAACCCGGATTTGCTTTTGGAAAAGATAACTACAGAATTTTAATTGTAGGTGTATTGGTAGTGATCATTGGTTATATGCTGATGGTTGGTGGTGGTGCCGAAAATCCGAATGAATTCCATGAAGACGAGATCTTTAGTTTCAGACGTATTACGCTTTCTCCTATTGTTATTTTAGCCGGTTTCGTGATCGTATTGTTAGGGATCATGAAAAAATCGAAAGATTAATTCAATTTGAAAATTTGAGAATGACTCAATTTGAAAATTGTTTGACGGTTTTGCCTGAAATTATTTCATTTTCAAATTAGCACATTAGCGAATCTCCTATGTCGTATATCCAAGCCATTATTATTGCTATCATTGAAGG
>JAEUTU010000090.1 GCA_016786925.1 Bacteroidia bacterium | reverse complement strand
AGAAATACCCCACAAGCATGGATGCTGTAAAAGGAAGGATATATTTCAAGAGTAGGTTCTTCATTAGAATCTGAAATAAATAAATGGGTTATAACTTGTATTCGCCAATTCGCTCACCGATAAGACAAACAATAAAAGAATGATACAAGTCTCAAGTAGATGTTTCTGTTTTATATTTTTAATCTTTGAAAACAGAAATTCAGCAGAAGGAATAGATAAAACCAATCCAAGGATTAACGTAAAATACCATTCACCAGTTAAATACAAATGGATCCTATGAAATGGATCTGGTGCTGAAAAATCAAACAAAGAGCAATAATAAGCATAGGCATGGTGAATATCTTCAATTGAAAACAACACATCACCCAAAGCGAATGCAATAAAAACATAAACACTACGAAAAACTCTTGGAATAAAATTCAAGACCTTATCAAAACCAATTCTTTCAAAAGTCAGTAGAAAACCATGATAGATCCCAAATATCACGAATGACCAATTGGCTCCATGCCATATACCATTCAGTAAAAAGATCGTCCACAAGTTCAAATGCATCCGGAACTTTCCTTTTTTATTTCCGCCTAAAGGATAGTACACATAATCTCTAAACCAGTTGGATAATGAGATATGCCAACGGGTCCAAAATTCTTTCATGGACTGAGAAATGTAGGGATAATTAAAGTTTTCGAGGAAACGAAAACCAAACATACGTGCAAGACCTATCGCCATATCGGAGTAACCTGAAAAATCGAAATAGAGTTGAACTGCTACAGCTATTACACCCAACCACGACCAATAAGCATTTAATTCTGTTTCTGACATTTTAAAGACCATATCTGGAATTCGTCCAACGATATTGGCTATCAGGATCTTTTTGGCCAAACCTATCACAAAACGCTTGATGCCTGAAGCAAATAAGGGAATATCTATTCTCCGATCATCTATTTGATCTTGCACATCCTTATAGCGGATTATGGGACCAGCTATCAGCTGAGGAAAAAAAGAGATATACAAGGCCAGTTTAAATGGGTCGCGCTGAGCGGTGGTATGCTTTCTGTAAACATCAATAATATAGCTGATACCATGAAAAGTATAAAAAGAAATACCCAGAGGCAATATCACTTTTTCCCAGGTAACTGTTTCAATTCCTAAATGAGAAGCTGCGAAATTGTAATTGTCTACAAAGAAGTTGGCGTATTTATAATAAAGTAAAAGGCAGAGATTAGAACTTACGCCTAGGAACAAAATCCATTTTGAACGAGATGCAACTATTGCTTTTTCAATCTGAATTCCAAAGACATAATTGAGAAGTGTAGAAACTAGCATTAATGTTAGCATCTCTCCTTCCCCCCAACCGTAGAAAAGCAAACTAAAGAACAACAATACTCCATTGCGGTATTTTCGATCTACTAAATAGTAGCAGAACAATACCAAGGGTAAAAACCAAAATAGGAATATGGGGGAGCTGAAAACCATTGTTCTAAATTACATCAAATCTTAATACCAAAGTTTTCGGATCCTACAGTAAGATTCGGATTATAGCATGGATCATGATCTACATATTTCATCCATTTCTTACGGAATTTATTCACCTCTATCACATGTCGCTTATACGATTCACTAGTAGAATGTGGATGTCCTCTGGAAATGGATTCATAATGAAACAATTCAATGTGAGGGATATACACATTCCTGTATCCGGCCTCCAGCACTTTCAAGCAAAAATCAACATCATTATACTCAACAACAAACTCTTCGCTAAATCCTTTTACTTTATCAAACACCTCCATGCGCATCATGATGCAAGCAGCTGTGAGGGCGGAATAATTGTTCAATAAGTTAATGTAGTTAAAATAGCCCGGACCATATCGATCCTCTCTCACTAGTCCATGCCCTGCTACACCGCCTAATCCGACAACAACACCCGCATGTTGAATGGTTTCATCTTCATACAGTAATTTACATCCGGCCACACCGATCTCCGGACGCTGAACATGCTCCATAAATGCCTCCAGCCAGTCGGGAGTAATTACTTCAGTATCATTATTCAATAATAACAAATACTCGCCTTTTGCATTCTTTCTACCTAAATTCATTAAGCGTGCAAAGTTGAACGGGTGTTCATCACGAACATATTTGAACTTGAATTTAGTTTGTTTTTTATATTGATTAACGAGATTAAAAAACTTCTTATCATCGCTATTATTATCAATAAGTATGATCTCAAAATTTCGATACGTTGATTTATTAACGATAGAATCAATGCACTTGCGTACATACGTATGCTTATTTTTAGTTGGAATAACAATGCTAACAAGCTTAGTTGGATCTTTGATCTTCAACCGCACCTGATAGCCTCTGAAGCCATCCAGAAAATCGAACTCTCCTTCATATCCTCTACGCTCCATGGCTTCTGTAAGAGCCACCTGAGCCGCACGATACGCATAGGGCTTAGCCGTTTCACCCGATGCTGCACTTTCACGATGAATTCGCCAATGATATAATACTTCCGGAATGTGGTAAATGTTTGTATACTTCTCAGTATAACGCAACACAAGGTCGTAATCCTGACTACCTTCAAACCCCACTCTCCAGCCACCAATTGCTCTTAATTGCTCTGTCTTGAAAGCACAAACATGCCCTAAGTAATTACGAGACAATAAACTATCCGGACTCCAGTCAGGTTTAAAATGTGGAACAGAATGCAGGCCATTCTCATCGATCTTATCTTCATCCGAGTAGATCATATCCACTTCTTTTTTCTGATTGATCAACTTTGCCATTTCATACAAAGCATCTTCACGCAAAAGATCATCCTGATCCATCAACACAACAAAATCACCGCTAGCTAATTCCAAAGCCGAATTGGAGGCTCTAGAAATATGTCCATTTTCTGAGCGATACACAACTTTTATCTGCTCGTATTTTTTCACGTATTCATCGATCAGCTCTTTAACTTCCGGATCTTTCGAACAATCATCCGCCAAACAAACTTCCCAATGAGGGTATAACTGATTTACAATAGAATCGAGTGCCTGTGTGAAGAAGTCGATCGGTGGATCATAAACAGGAATAACAATACTGAATACCGGCTTTTGTTTGAAATTTTTGATCTGTCCAAGAATAAATTTCCGTTTGCTTTTATTGATCTGCTTACGATAGAGGTATTGTGAGTAATCAGCAGTATTGGCTAACATTTCCGAAAATACTTCCACGATCACTACTTTCTTGACTTCCACTAATAAGTAAACATGCTTCAATATTTTAGCAGCAATGATACGTGCAACTTTAACTCCACGTTTAAAAACGTAATTATATAAAATGGAGAATATATTTTTACGGTCACCCTTTTTGAAATTATTACTTAATCGTCTGGTAAAAAAGGAAATAAATTTCTTTAACTTATAATATCGGCTACTCTCTAATTCAGCAACACGCTTTATCAGTTGATCAATACTTTTAAAGGCACTCGCCAATTGCTGATGCAAATGATTGACCTCTGCTTTCGACTTTTTTAGTTCGGTCTTATAACGGTCGATCTCTTTCTCTTCATCAAGCACATAGGTTCCCTCCTGCTGCTGCTTTTTCACAAGCAAGTCTTGGTTCCTATCTATTCGCTCTTTATCTCTTCTGGTCAGCATAACTACACAAACAACTTATTATATTCATCAACGGCCTGTTGTGCCGATCCATCACAAATGATCCTGCCCTCTTTCAAACAAATACCACGTTCACAAACTTCCAGCACTTCATCCGGATTATGTGAAACAAACAAAATGGTTGCCCCACTCTGCTTGATCTCATGAATTTTCTTTTTACACTTTTCCTGAAAACCTTTATCTCCAACAGCCAACACTTCATCTATCATCAACAATTTAGGCTCAGTAGCCATAACGGTACTAAAAGCTAAACGTGATAGCATTCCGGTAGAATACATTTTGATCGGCAATTTTAATTGTTCATAAGATAGTTCTGAAAAAGCAGCTATCTCATCGATCTTACTTTTAATTGTTGTTGATGAATAACAATTACTCAAAGCCAAATAGATCTTTATATTCTCTATACCGGTCAATTCTAACTCCAAACCAACGCCTAAAGCCAATAGGGGCGATATCTCCACATGTACTTCGCAAATGCCCTTATCAGGTTTCATGATCCCGGCTATGGTACGTAACAATGTACTTTTGCCTTCTCCGTTTCTCCCCAATATTCCCAAGGACTGCCCTTCAAACACACGCAAATTCAAATCTTCCAAAACTACTTTTTTCTCAAATGGAGAAATAAAGGCGCCTTTGGTAAAAAAGTCTTTGAGCGAATGAATTCCCTTTTTATTATGCAGGTAACTCACCGAAACATCTTTTAATTCTATGGCTAAACGATCTTTCATAAATTGGATATAAAGCCATTATTTGTTTTACGATAGATCAAGATCCCAAGTAATAAAGTTACCATTGTAATAATTGTGCAATACATCAAATGAATAAAAGAGGGTGAGTTGCCTTCATAAAGCACATTGCGAATAACAAACAAAAAATGATACATAGGATTTAGCTTGAAATAAAGCTGGTATTCCAAGGGAATGATATCTATTGAGTAAGCAATAGGAGAAAGATAGAACAAGGCCGGATTCAATGTATTCCACAAAATGCCAATGTCCCTAAAAAACACATTCAAAGAGGCAAGGATCAAACCCAATGCAAAACAAAAAATAGAGAATAAAAGTATAATGGGAATGATCCACAAAATGCTCCAATGCAAAGGCATTCCCAAGTAAAGCATCAGGATCAAAAACAGAATAAATCCAGATAAAAATCCAAATAACTCAGCACCTTGCTCCGATAGTGCGTAAAGGATCTTATTGACGTTCAATGATTTTATTAATTGTGAATTCCGGATAAAAGTCTGACTCAAAGAATTACAACTACCGGAGAAATACACCCAAAAGATCAAACCACTGATCACAAAAAGTGAATAATGTTCAATTTGAGAGAATGCTTTGGAAAAAACGAAATTGAAAATGAGTAAATAAAAAAAAGGATGCAAAAAACTCCACATAAAACCAAGTATCGAATGCTTGTATTTTAGCTGAAGGTTTTTGTAAACTAAAAAATATATTAATTGACGGTTTGGCAGTGTCATGTTATGTATGCTAAAATAAGGCTTTTTTAGCTTTCCTGTGGACAATTTTTCACTTGTCTTTTTAAGGAAAATCACATACAAAAGCAGTCTAAAAAATGGCAGTATTTTCCCTGCTCATGCAAATATTAGTATATTTATGAAATAGTTGCCCATCCGGATGAAAGTATACATAAACGGCCGATTCTTAAGTCAGGAACGATCAGGAGTTCAGTATTTTGCCTCCGGTATTGTTCATGAATTGATGAATTTATATCCGGAAGCCGTATTGCTAAGCCCTAAAAAAATCGCCCATGATTCCTGGCTTAGGCATCAAAAAATTGGCTTTTTGAATGGTGTTTTGTGGGAGCAAATTTCCCTACCTCTATTCTTACTAGGGAAAAAAGATCATATTTTGATCAATTTGTGTAATTCAGCTCCACTCTTTCTAACAAACAACATAATAATAGTTCACGACCTTGCTTTTGAACAAAAAAGCAAAAAATGGTTCAATAGCAACTTTAAAAAATGGTATCAATTCCTTATTCCTAGAATTTGTAAAAGTGCTAGATTGATCTTTACCGTTTCTCAGTTCTCAAAAAAGGAAATTGAAAAGCACTATACGATCAGTGGAGAAAGAATAAAAGTAATTACCAATGGGATATTGGAAATTAAAACACCGGAAATTAAAAAAACGGATGCTCCCTATTTACTCATTACCAGCATAAACGATCCGAGAAAGAATGTAAGTTGGATCATTAAAAACATGGATATCATTTCCGCTAATGGCTACAAACTGGTCATGATCAAAAATAATTCGAAAGTGTTTGCCGATATCAATCTGACAAGCAACCCCAATATCCAAGTAAAAGAATATTTATCCAATAAAGCTTATTTTGAATTACTTAAGAATGCTTCGGCCTTGTTATATCCTTCGGAATATGAAGGCTTTGGAATACCCATTTTAGAAAGTTTAATACTAGGAACACCTGTTATTGCTTCTAACCTGGAGGTATTTCAGGAATCATTTGGCACATTACCAATTTACTTCGAACAAGGGAATAAAACAAGTTTTGAGAAAGCCATAGAAAAAATAAAATACAGCAAGATCTCCGTTGAAGATCAGCAACAATTAAAAGAGCGATTTAATTTTAAAAGATCCGCTCAAGAGATGGTCAAACAGATTGATGCATTGAAAATATGAAAGTAGCTATTGTACACGATTGGTTCAATGAGATCGGAGGAGCAGAAAAAGTAGTAAAGGAACTGCTTGTATGCTACCCTGATGCTGATCTGTATTGCTTGTTTGATTTTTTCAATGATCAAAAAAGAAGCAAATACCTTTCTAACAAACAAACAAAACGAACATTCATTCAGCATATTCCATTTGCAAAAAAATTCTATCGCTTTTTGTTCCCTTTGTTTCCAAAAGCAATTGAACAATTGGATTTGAGCGGATACGACCTCATTATTTCTTCCTCTTATTGTGTAGCCAAAGGAGTAAAAAAGAATAAAAGCCAGTTACATATTTGCTACTGCCACAGTCCGGTAAGATATGCATGGGATCTGAAGCAAGACTATTTGAATGAAGTAAAGGAACCGCTAACCCGCAAACTGTTCTCATTCTTATTGGAACGTTTAAAAAAGTGGGACAAAGAAAGCACGTATCGTGTTGATCATTTTATTGCTAACTCACAAAACGTTGCATCAAGAATACAGCAAAATTATAACAGAACTGCAACGGTGATCTACCCACCCGTTGATATTGAAAAATTTGAGCCGGAGCATCATAAATCTAATTACTACATCACGGTATCCCGTTTAGTGAGTTATAAAAAGACCGAGCTGCTGATCAAAGCGTTTAAGGAATTACCGCATTTAAGATTATTGGTTGCTGGTGCCGGACCAAACAAAGAACGACTAAAAAGGATTGCCCCTGAAAATGTAGAGTTATTAGGCTATATCGAAAGCAATAAACTGACTCAGTTGATCAAAGGTGCCAAAGCATTTGTTGCTGCAGCCAACGAAGACTTTGGAATCACCATTGTGGAAGCACAAGCCTGTGGAACACCGGTTATTGTTCCTTATTTAGGTGGTTACAAAGAATCGGTGACCAATAGAACAGGATTGTTTTTTAAAGATCAAACCGTTGAGTCGATCAAAAATGCGCTGAAAGAATTTGAGACCGGCCGGATCATTTTTGATCCAAAAGCATTCTCAGAAAACATTCAACAATTCAGAAAAGAGCGATTTCAAGAAGAGGTAAAACGATTTATAGAAACAAAGTTTAAGGAATTTAAAAATGCGTAATTACTTTAAAATAGACATTATTGCTGTCTCCACGAAGTGGTTACTCATGGCATTATTCCTTTTCCCAATACTTCCTTTGAACATTACCAATATTCTTTTTATTGTATTTTGTGTTATTAGTTTATTAGCAGGCGCAGCATCTTATAAATACATCAACTGGAAAGCGGTAGGCATCAGCTATCTACTCAGCATTGCCTTTATTCCTTATATGATCGAGTATCTGGTAAACACTAACGATCATTTAATGCAAATTGAATTTTTAAAGAAATTGCCCTTTCTTTTTGCACCTATCGCTTTTGCTTTTTATTTCACAATGAGTAAAGCACCTAAACTAAGCATCCTATTTTCTATTTTCTCATATACCATAAGTGTGATTTCGATTATAGGCATTGTCAGGTTGTTTGTCAATATTGATAAAATAGGCCCTCATCTCTTCGAAAACGGTGCATTCCTTATCCGTCAACAGTTTGAAGAATACACCAAACTGCATCCAACCTACTTTGGACTATTCGCTGTATTGGGAATTTTTTGGTTATTGATCGAGTTGTTCAAAAAACAAGGCTGGAACTTTTATGTGAATGTATTTTTGATCTGCATTCTCCTATTCAATCTGATTCTTTTAGCTACGAAGACACCATTCTTTATAGTGATCATAGGATCGATATGGATCGTTTACAAAAAGAAAAGATCGATCCGGCAATTCAGTATCATTGCCATTTCTATTATCATTGGTGCATTCATTCTTTCCATAAGTACTCCATCTCTAAAAAACAGAATGACTGAGGTGGAAGATGTTTTAATTGATACAGGCTCAGAGAATAACACCATCAGTCAGCGCCAAACTATCCTTTCATGTAACATTGAACTATTCATTCAACATTTTTGGACCGGTTGTTTTACGAAAAACACACAATTGTTATTGGATGACTGTTATTTATCAAAAAACACATCTATCACAGAAAAAGGAAAGTTCAATTCCCACAATCAATTCTTTACTCTTGGCATCAGCTATGGGATTGTGATCCTATGTCTTTTTATTTATAGCTTGTATAGGGTATTTAGAAAAGCAAAAGGTAATTTATACTTAACCATTTCAGCATGGACCTTTGTACTAGTTATGCTTACGGAATCTATTCTGGAGCGTCAAATGGGGGTGTACGCCTTTGTTTTCTTTAGCTTATTGATCCTCAACAGCAACAAAAAACTAAGTAATTAATGGATGTTTCGGGCATTCAATGCCTCCCGGTATAATTTAGCATATACTTGATGTTGCTCATAGGTTTTTGCAAAATTATGCTTACCTGAAAAGTCCTCTTTGGCGCACATATAAATGTACTCGTTCTTATCATGATCAAGCACAGCATCCATAGCACCTGTCTGAACAAAACCTATTGGAGCCGGTGGCAACCCTTTATGTAAGTATGTATTAAAAGGTGAATTGTAACGTAACTGTTCAAAAGAAACACGTTGGATCGAAAAATCGCCAATAGCAAATATGACAGTTGGATCGGATTGTAAGAGCATATCTTTTTCTAAGCGATTGAGATACAAACCAGCAATTACTTTCTGCTCTTCCTGATCGCAGCATTGCTCTGCTTGAACAATAGAAGCCAACACTGCCACTTCTGTTTGCGAAAAATTCATTCCGGCTGCTTTCTTTTTACGTTCAGCAGTCCAGTATTTTTTATACTCTTCTGCCATTCGATCAAAGAATTGTTCAACAGAAGTATTCCAGTAAAATTCGTAGGTATTAGGAATGAACAAGGCTTGAATGGTTCTTACATCAAAACCATATTTATTCAAAAATCCATTATCATTAAAAGCATAATAAAGATCCAGAGAATCCGCTTCTATGCGCTTACTCACCCTTGAAATAAGTTGATCAGTTGTTTTTAATCCATTAAAATTGATCTCAACCGGCTCCTGAATACCAGCTCTCAACAAATTGATCAAGGCATTGTTATTCATTTTTGCCAGGATCCTATATTTACCTGGCTTGATCGCATTCTTATAGTTCTTTTTCTCTGAAAGCCATTCAAAAGTTGAACGATTTTCCAGGATATTACTTTCAGATAAGATCCTCACCACATCTTCAAACGAAGAGCCTGTAGGGATGTAAATGATCTGTGACTTTTTATCACCTAAATTCACATTCGACTGGTAAATGGTCTTATATGCTAAATAGCCTCCTACTCCACCGATCAGTGTCACAGCAACAATGATAGATATAACAACTTTTCTAAAAAAACTACTTTTCCCTTTTGCCATTATTTTTGAACTTTCAATTGCTTTAATACATCTTTTGCCTGTTGGTTCTCCGGATATTTCTTGATCACCTTTTTCAAATAGAGTTCCGCTTGCTTCAGATCCTTTTTGTAAATATACAAACCTGCCACATTCATTAATAACATTTCATAATCTGGATCCAAAGACAAACCTTTATTATACAGTTGTTCAGCTTTTAACACATTCCCCGAAACCAATGAAGCATAACCCAAATTGCTGATAGCAGGAACAAATTTAGGATTCTCAGCTAAAGTAGATTCAAAAATGGAGATCGCCTCTTTGACTTTATTCTGTGCCAATAAGCTAACACCTAGTTTATTATTGAACTCGGGATTAAATGGCGCTAGTTCGGTTGCCTTTTTAAAATAACTATATGCATTGTTGATATCACCATTCTTATAATACGACTCTCCGATACGATACAATGTCCAGGCGTGCTGATTATCCCATGATCTTTTTACTAATACGGTATTAAGCAGTTTCTCCTTCCCTATTTTAGAACTCAGTTCGATCACTTTCGAAAAATTTTGTTTAGTAAAATAGATATGAACCAATAGATCAAAATTTTTCTCAATTGAAGTAAGATCCTTTTCCTGCAGATACTTCATGGCTGAATCGAGATACTCCACCTTGTATTCAAATTTATCGTACTGCTGCAGATACGCTTTTGCTTTTGTGATGTTATCAGGATTCTTTTCATTCACAGCATACAAGCCTATGAACTTTTTCACTTTCGCGATCTCCTCTTTCTTCACCGGCTTGCGGATATAATGATCGTGAACGGTTACATGCGGAATATCAATAGAACCGGAACGAGGCATGTGACAGGAAACACAATTATTTTCTTTCTTTAACAACACTTCTTTTTTCTCAGAACAAACGATCTGATCCTTACCACCATGACATTTGTTGCAAGCATTATTGAAAACATTCGTCTCGGTAGCTTTCACACTCACATGCGGATTGTGGCAAGTAACACAGGTCAGTGCATTTTTGTAGGGACGCAAAGATGTTTTGTCGGTTTCCTCTTTAAAACTACTGATAAAGCATTTACTTTGCTTCAAACGATCGGCATGTGAAGCCATAATAAATTCATCATCCGCACCTTCATAGCGAGGAAGAAAAGTAGTCATGTAATCCGACAATTTCATACCCGGACGGAAATCGTAGAATGACTTGCCGGGTTTCAATACCGCATTGCCTTGCAAATGGCAACGCTGACAAACATCAAATTGCAAATCAACAGGTAATTTACCCGGATTCACAATTGAATAATCGATGTATTTGGCGGTATCTACTTTTGATCCGGTAGAACGCTGTTGGATGTGGATACTACCCGGACCATGACAACGCTCGCAGGTAATTCCATTGGGTACAGATGAATATTTATTTTCAGAACCTTCCACAAAATTAGGCAATGAGTTATGACAACTCATACACTCCAAACCGATCTTTCTGGAAAATCGTGTATTAAAACCATTTTCAAATCCCGGTGGAAGATCCCATTTGCCTTGTTGTGTGTAATAGGTCATCGGCATTTGATTGAAATACCCGTTCACACTTTGCATGTGTGAATTGGTATGCTGTCCGGAACCAATAATGTAATCCACCTTTTCAATTCGCTTGTAAACAGTATCTTTTCCTTCGAGCCTGAATTCCATGATCATCATGCTATCATTCTTCCAAAAAGGCTGATAATAGAAATCGGAAAATTTATCATAGATCACCGTATGTTTATCAAATTTTGCGGAACTTTTCTTTTTAGAGGCTACATCAAAACTCTTCCCCATTCCTGTTTCAATAAAAGAATTGTAAATATCCTGGTGACACAGTTTACATTGGTCCATACCCACATACTTGGCTGTATCCGAATGATTGAGATAGGTATTCGCCAAGGTATCAGTCGGGCTGTTAGAGGATGTATGCTCATCATTTCCGCAATAGCTCATTAGTAGCAATACAGCTACAAAAAAAGAAACAGAGATAATATTGCGGAGTTTAAAAGGCATTTGTTTGAACAAAAATAAGACTATTCCTCCACTTTATGATGAAGCGATTCCTCTGCTGCATGCTTTAAAACAGCTTGTGCCTGTTCATCACCAAAATATTTATCGATGGCTGCATGTCCGGCATAGATCAAAGGAGTAAGAGCAATAGCGATGATCAGCTTAAAGGTATAACCCGTAAGTGCGGCATTGATGAAGGTAGCCGTATTCATTTTCCCCGGCAGCCAGAAAGCAATTCCTAAAACAACGAACGTGTCTATCAATTGAGAAATAATAGTTGAGCCCGTGCTTCTTAACCAGATCATTTTCCCGCCTGTTTTATCACGAAGCAACCAAAATATAGAGACATCGATCAACTGTGATAACAAAAAGGCAATGATGCTGGCAACAATGATCCACATACTTTGTCCGAATACAGCTGTAAATTGTTCGTCAGTAACAGCAGATATACCTTGAGCAGCAGGAACGACCATTGCAAAAAACAGGATCACAAAAGCATAAGCGATCAAACTAGCAGTGATCAAGGATAGTTTTTTTACTCCGGATCTACCATAGTATTCGTTGATCAAATCGGTAGTCAGAAAAACGACCGGCCATGGAATGATACCAATACTCATCACAAAAGGACCTATCTGTATGAGCTTCCCTCCTATCAACTCAGCCACAATAGCATTGGTAATAAAGATCCCGGCTAATATGATGAATACAAACTCTCTTTTTGATTTAAACATAACAACTACGAATACGAATCTATACGAATATACGAATTACTTTATCTACGAATATGAATTTACGAATTACAATAGCTTCTATTCACGATTCGCCAACTGTTCAAAAAACATCTCGATTGCATTATAAATATAATCTAAATCCTCGTCCTTAATGCAATAAGGAGGCAATACATACACTATATTTCCGAGTGGACGTAAGATAATTCCTTTTGAAATAAAAAAGGAAGAGATCCGCTCCGACAATGAATTCAAGTAATTGGTCTGCTCCTCGTTCTTGACCTCAAATGCGATGATCGTTCCCAACTGACGCACATCGATCAGTGCAGCATGTCCTTTTATTTTTTGTAAGAACTGTTCATGCTTCTTTGTTATACGATCGATATTCGCTTGTGCTTCCGGTAGATCAAACAGATCTAAACTTGCTAATGCAGCTGAACAGGCAGTTGTATTTGCTGTATAAGAATGACCATGAAAAAAGGTTTTCATTTTATCATCGCTTATAAAAGCATCATAGATGAACTCCGCACAAGCTGTAACTCCCAAAGGCATTACACCACCCGTCAAACCTTTACTCAAACAAACAATATCCGCTTTTTGTTTTAAATGATCAGATGCAAAGAATTTTCCCGTTCTTCCAAAGCCTGTCATCACTTCATCTGCAATGGTGATCACATTTTTTTCACGGCACATTGCGATCATTTCATCTAAGACTGTAGCAGCATAAATCACCATTCCACCTGCACCTTGCACCAATGGTTCAAAAATAAAAGCAGAAACCTCATTCTCTGAAAGTGCTTTTTTCAAAGCTTGTTTCGTCTCATCTTCTTTTCCTTTAACAGGAACAGGAATATGAATGACATCAAACAACAATTTAGAAAAAGGCATATTGAAAGCATTTCTTGCCCCTACACTCATTCCTCCAAAGGTATCACCATGATAAGCATTTTCAAACGCTATCACTTTTGTTCTTACTTGTTCTTTATTGCTCCAATATTGAAAAGCCATTTTCAGTGCTACTTCCACTGCAGTAGAGCCATTATCAGAATAAAAGATCCGGGATAAATTACCCGGTAATCGCTTTAATAATCGCTCAGCTAATTCAATTGCCGGCTCATGTGTAAAGCCCGAGAAAATAGCATGCTCCAATGTAAACAATTGTTCAGAGATCTTCTTTGCCAAATAAGGATGCGCATGCCCGTGTACATTCACCCACCAGCTAGCCATCCCATCAATGTATCGGTTTCCCTTATTATCGAACAAATAAGCGCCTTCTCCACGCACAATCGGTATTGGCAAGGGAGCTGTTTTGATCTGCGTAAATGGATGCCAGATCACTTTTTTATCTCTTTCTTCTAAGCTCATGCGATTGTAAATATCTGAATTTTCTATCAATATCGTATCTACGAATACGAATTCATACGAATATACGAATGCTGAATTCATTCAGAATCTCTGTGTTCTTACTAATCATCAAATTTCAAATTTTCCCTTACCTTTGCAGCATGCGTATCGATATCATTACCGTTTTACCACAATTGTTAGAAAGTCCTTTTCAGCATAGCATTCTTAAACGAGCTATCGACAAAGGCTTGGTGGAAGTGAACTTGATCAACCTGAGAGATTATTCTACTGACAAACATAAGAGTGTGGACGACTATGCTTTTGGTGGAGGAGCCGGAATGGTAATGGGAATTGAACCTATTGCTAATTGCATCAACGCGCTAAAGGCCGAACGCCAATACGATGAGATCATTTACACATCACCCGATGGTGAAACATTGAATCAAAAGATCAGCAATCAACTTTCTACACTTAACAATATTATGATCTTATGTGGTCACTACAAGGGTGTGGATCAGCGGGTACGCGATCATTTTATTACAAAAGAGATCTCTATCGGAGATTATGTTTTGTCGGGAGGAGAATTGGCAGCAGCTGTTATTTGCGACAGTGTGATCCGTATCATTCCGGGAGCTATTTCCGATGAAACATCGGCACTGACCGATTCATTTCAGGATAATTTATTAGCACCTCCTGTTTATACGCGTCCTGCCGACTACAATGGATGGAAAGTGCCTGAAATATTACTTTCAGGTCATACAGAAAAGATAGACAACTGGAGACATGAACAAAGTTTGGAGCGCACCAAACAAAGAAGACCTGATCTACTGAAGTAATTTTTCACCGCAGAGACGCAGAGACGCGAAGTTTTCATCGCTAAAGCGATGAAACTATAAATTCTAAAAAATCAATAATTATTTACAAAACGTTTAATTCCATTCTTCACTAAAGGAACGTTGAAATTAATGAGAAAGCCAAGACGCTTATCAGTAAGTCGCAAATAGGATATCAGCTGAGCTTCAAAAACAGGTAAAATAACTTCTGCCGACTTTAATTCAATAATGATCTCATTTTCTACGAGGATATCAATTTTGAATTCCTTTGACAATTCAAAGCCTTTGTATATTAAGGGGATAACAACTTGATTTTGAGCTTTTATACCACGCAGTTCAAACTCTTTCATCATGCATAACTCATAAACAGACTCCAGCAAACCCGGTCCCATCTCGCGATGTACACAAATGCAAACATCCACTATCTGTTTCGAGATCTTATCAAATTCTTCTCTCGTCATACATTTTAAATTGTCCGAAGGACAATTATAATTTGCGTCAATTTTTATACGTCTTGCTAAGATTAGCTTAGCGCCTCTCCGCCTTTGCGGTAAAACTACATGAGCCTTTCAATGATCTGATCGATCGTTAATTTTTCCTGCTCACCGGATGTCATATTTTTGAAAGCTAATTGTCCGCTTTGCATTTCATCACCACCAACGATCACCACAAAAGGAACCTTTTTATCATCGGCATAACCCATTTGTTTTTTCATTTTAGCATTGGCATCAGGATATACTTCAGCATTGACCCCTGCTTTACGAACTCTTGATAACAGTGGCAAACAATAGGTTTGCTCTGCTTCCCCAAAGGTTACAAATAATAATTTGGTACTGGCTGTAACCGACTCAGGAAATAAATTCAACTCTAACAATACATCATAGATACGGTCGGCACCAAAAGAGATACCTACTCCGCTCATGTTAGGCAAACCAAAAATTCCGGTAAGGTCATCATAGCGACCACCTCCTGTAATGCTGCTTGTAAATTCAGAACGGGAATCATTTACTTTTACTTCAAAAATAGCTCCGGTGTAATAGTTTAAACCACGGGCAAGTGTAATATCCAATTCAACATTTGCAGTTGACAAACCGGATGCATCCACCGTTTTAAATACATACTCCAATTCTTCTATTCCTTTTAAACCAATTTCAGAGCTCGCTAATAAGGATCTTAAGAAATTTAATTTTTCAGCAGTAGAACCTGTAAATTCTATCAATGGCTGCAATTTCTGAATAGCTGCATCACTCACGCCATTCTCCTGCAATTCCTTATTTACTCCATCTTTACCGATCTTATCCAATTTATCAATTGCAACAGTAATGGTAACGATCTTTTCTTTTTCTCCTATCACTTCCGCTATACCACTCAATATCTTTCTATTATTGATCTTTATCATCACGCCTAATCCCAAAGCCGTAAAAACATCATCCATCATTTGTACCAATTCCACTTCATTCAATAAGGAATTGCTACCGATCACATCGGCATCACATTGGTAAAACTCACGGTAACGACCTTTTTGTGGTCTGTCTGCACGCCATACCGGTTGAATCTGATAACGTTTGAATGGAAAAGAGATCTCGTTCTGGTGTTGTACCACATATCGGGCAAATGGAACGGTAAGGTCGTAACGAAGCGCTTTTTCGGAGATAGCAGGCAACAAATCTTTAGATATTTTTTCTGTATCCACCTTCATTAATCCAGTATTAGGGTCTCGTACTACATTAAAATTTCCTTTATACATAGGAGACTCGGGAGAGACCGAACTCATAAAGTTTCCACTATTCAAGATCTTAAAGATCAATTTATCTCCTTCATCGCCATACTTTCCCATTAAGGTTGACAGGTTCTCCATGGCAGGTGTTTCAATAGGCAAATAGCCATAGCGTTGAAACGTTTTTTGGATGGTATCAAATATATAATTACGTCTCACCATTTCCTGTGGTGAAAAATCGCGGGTTCCTTTTGGTATGCTTGGTTTTTGTGCCATGATCAATATTTCCTTTTCAGATTGCGAATATCGTGATTTTTTTCATCCATTCTCATGGCTGTTCATCTATCTAATTTAGCCACTCGTCACATTATAACCCAAATTCCTATAAAAACAGGCTAAAAATGTAGTTTAGATTGTTAAATTCGTGGCTGAATTTTTTGAAACACAAACTTTATGAAAAAAATAATTACACTTATTGCTTCGGCTTTTGTATTTACTTCGGCAATTGCTGATGAAGGAATGTGGTTACCTATGCTATTGAAAAACAACTATGAGCAAATGGTAAAACAAGGCTTAAAGCTTACTCCTGAACAATTATATGACATCAACAACTCTAGTTTAAAAGATGCGATCGCTTGGTTCAATGGCGGCTGTACTTCGGAGATCATCTCTGATCAGGGATTATTGTTGACCAATCACCACTGCGGATACGATGCTATTGCAACACATAGTACTACTGCCGACAATATCCTTGACAATGGATTCTGGGCAAAATCATTTGCTGAAGAAAAACCAAATCAAGGAATGTGGGTTTCTATTCTACATCACATGGAAGATGTATCAGATAGAGTAAACAAGGCTTTAGAAGGAATTACCGATGCGAAAGCATTAGAAGCAAAAAAAGCGGAAGTTTTTAAAGCTATTCAAGATGAAGCTGGTAAAAATGGAGAATTTATGACCAGTGTAAAATCCATGTTCAAAGACAATGCGTTCTATTTGTTTGTTTTTGAAAAATTTACCGATATCCGTTTGGTAGCTGCTCCTCCACAATCCGTTGGAAAATTTGGTGGCGATACCGACAATTGGATGTGGCCTCGTCATACAGGCGACTTCTCTATGTTCCGTATCTATGCGAACAAAGACAATAAACCGGCAAACTATTCAAAAGACAATGTACCTTACAAACCAAAGAAATTCTTACCTGTATCTATCAAAGGATTAAAAGAAGACGATTACACCATGGTGTATGGTTTCCCGGGAAGAACCAACCGTTACGAAACCTCTTTTGGTGTTCAATTAGCGATCGATAAAGTAAACCCAACGATTGTTAAATTACGTGATGCACGTTTAAGCTCTTGGAAAGAAGAAATGGTAAAAAGCGACAGTGTTCGTTTATTGCTATCTGCTGATTATGCAAGCATCGCTAACTACTGGAAATTCTTTATCGGTCAAACCGAGCAGTTAAAAAGAATGAAAGTGGTAGTTGAAAAATTAGCTACAGAAAAACAATTTGCTGCATGGGCAAAAGGAAAGCCTGAATACGAAAATGTATTGAGCAATTTTGAAAATGCCTATAAAGGGTATCAGAATTATGCTCTACACAACACCTTCATGCGTGAAGGGGTAAATGGTTCTTCCTTAATAGCGTATGCTTCATCGTATATGGCATTGGAAAAACTATTAAAAACTGAAAAGCCTGATCAAGCGGAGATAGACAAAGCTATAGCACGTATCAAAGCAAATGGAGCAGAGTTTTACAAACAGTTCAATCTTGTTTCTGAACAAAAGATCCTTGCAAAATTAACGCAGTATTTCTATGAAATGATCCCTGCAGATCAGCATCCACAATACTTAACAGACCTTGTGAAAAAGAACAAAGGCAAAACAAATGCAGAAACATTTGAAAAATATGCTAAGAAAGTATTCGAAAAATCGTTCTTGACAACGGCTGCCAAACAAGACAAATATTTAACAAAGCCTGATCTAAAAAAATTACAAGCAGATCCTGCTTTTGCACATTTCAAAGCATTCTATGACAATTTCATGACCAATATAAAACCACATGTAGATGCATTCAATGCTGCGAACAATGCAGAAGGCAAAAAATACATGAAAGGATTAATGGAAATGAATCCGGGCAAATTATTCTATCCGGACGCGAACGGTACATTACGTTTAACCTATGGTAACGTAAGATCATACGCTCCGAAAGATGGAGTACAATTTGGATACTACACTACCTTAGAAGGTGTAATGGAGAAAGAGAATCCAAAAGATTTTGAATTCATTGTTCCTGCTAAATTAAAAGAGCTTTACAAGGCAAAAGATTACGGTCAGTATGCCAACGAAAAAGGCGAATTACCGGTAGCGATCATCAGTAATAATGATATCACGGGAGGTAATTCAGGAAGTCCGGTGATCAATGGTAATGGCGAATTGGTAGGCTTGGCATTTGATGGTAACTGGGAAGCTATGAGTGGAGATATCTATTTCGACAGCAAATACAAACGTACGATCAGTAATGACATCCGTTATATCTTATTTATGATCGATAAATTTGGTGGAGCAACGAACTTGATCAATGAAATGAAGATCGTGAAGTAATAGATAATATGATGTAAATAAAAAAGGCTTTTAAGAATTCTTAAAAGCCTTTTTTATTTGTGTTTATCAATTATGTGAAGTAAATTAGATATAACAAAAAAACATAAATGAAGAAATCAACACTCATTCTTTTCTTTTTTTGCTTTTGTACTTCATATGCACAAACATGGTGTCCAGCCGGTGCTACTTGGCATTATGGTTATGCAACTTGGGATCCTTGGTCGGGCGGTGATATTGGTTATTTAAAATACGAATATGTAGGTGACACCATCATAAATACAATTAATGCGAAAAGAATTAATAAATATGTAAAAACGAATTACATGGAGTCGTTCTATACATATGCCGATTCAAACAAAGTATATATATATCACAACAATACTTTTTTTACACTATATGATTTTTCCGCTCAACCCGGAGATACATTAACTGTTCCTGGAAAAATGGATTCTTGGTATTCATCCTGGTGCACTGATTCATTGGGTAAGATAATAGTTGATAGTATAGGAACAACTATTATAAATGGTGAGTCTTTGCGCTACTTATATGTGAGCCCAACTGCAACAAGTCAATGGGGATATAACGCTAAAATTATTGAGAAAATAGGTCCTGTTTCAAATAACATTAGTCCATTTGAACCTACCATTGTAAGTGTAATAAATTGTAGTGTAGTTTGTCCAACACCCGACCAAAGAAGTTTTCGATGCTAGTCCGATAATACCTTCGGCAATTTTAGTATTGGAACTGTAGCTTGTGATTATTCAGTTTCGATAAATGAAGTTATCAATGATATTCATTTTCAACTTTTCCCAAATCCATCTACTAATCAAGTAAATATTGTCTTCGAACAAAGCTACTCAGAAAATACAATACTTGAAATAAAAAATATTTTAGGTCAAACCATGCATTCTGAAAAACTAAAAAACAGTTTAGGCAAGCAAATTAAGACAATTGATGTTTCTTTTCTTCAATACGGAGTATATTTTATACAGCTAAAGATTCAGAATAAAATTTATTCCTCGAAATTCATAAAGCAATAGCGCTATTTGATCTTCTTCAATATCTTTTTGATCTCATTCTTTATTTCAGATCCAATAATGGCTTTACCGATGGTAGGATCGCTGATGGATGTTTTCAGAATCTCCATTTCATCATTAAAATCAAACTTATGATCCTTATTGGAATCCATTCTTACTTTCATTAGAACAGTATTCGTTGGAGCATCAATGAACCAATCCACCAACTGCGTATTATCAGGTGTAACAGGTGTCATCACCTTACCAGAAAGATCCGTAATATATACTTTCTCAGCATCATCGGCATTGATATAGCCATCCAGATTGGAATCATATTCATGAATGGCCATCAGAATGAACCAATACTTATCACCATCATACTCTTTATCGTAATAAGGGAAATAAAACTGGGAAATGATAGCGGGTTTATTCAATAACAAATGTGTTTCTTCCAGCTTTTTATTGTAGAATATGATGTTATTACAATTGCCAAATTCAAGCGCATAAAAATTATACTTATAACTTCTCCATCCGCCAACAGAAGTTTCGTACTCATCAGAAGACTTACTTCTTAGCCCACCATCTAAAACATTATCGAGCGTTTTCATACCCAATGGCACCAACAAATAATCGGTACTATCCAAACTCACATAATCGCCATATACCAGGATCTGTTGTTTTTTATTCTCTTCTGCTTTGGTAGAATCGGTGTTCACCAATTGAATACCGGTCGTATTACGGCTGCTTTTACCATCCACAAATACTAAAAAGATCAGTACCAGCAAAGCACCCACTACTCCACCTACAATTATTCCTAAAATTAATTTTCCTCTCATGATGTTTATTTTAAAATAAAATGAGGAATTCAGGTTTTGAATTCCTCATTAAAATTAGATCAAATAATAAGGCTATAAATAATTAAACTGTTAATTTTTTATAACGTACGCGCTTCGGTTCTACATTTCCTAAACGTTTTTTCTTATTCTCTTCGTATTCGGAGTAACCACCTTCGAAGTAATATACTTGAGAATCACCTTCGAATGCAAGAATGTGTGTACACACACGATCCAGGAACCAACGGTCGTGGGAAATGATCACCGCACAGCCTGCAAAATTCTCCAAACCTTCTTCCAATGCACGAAGTGTATTGACATCCAAATCGTTGGTAGGCTCATCCAGTAACAATACGTTACCTTCTTCTTTTAATGCCATGGCTAAGTGTAAACGGTTACGTTCACCACCGGAAAGGATACCGCATTTTTTACCTTGGTCAGATCCTGCAAAGTTGAAACGTGAAATATATGCACGTGAATTCATCTGACGACCACCTAGGATAATGTTATCAGCACCTCCACTTAATACATCATAGATCGTTTTATCAGGATCAATGTCTTTGTGCGACTGATCCACATAAGAGATCTTCACTGTTGGGCCTACTTTAAACTCCCCTTTATCAGGTGTTTCCTGTCCCATGATCATACGGAACAAGGTAGTTTTACCGGCACCATTCGGACCAATGATACCAACGATACCTGCAGGAGGCAATTTGAAACTCAAATTTTCATACAACAATTTATCGCCATAAGCTTTTGATATACCAATGGCTTCGATCACTTCATTTCCTAAACGTGGTCCGTTCGGAATAAAGATCTCCAATTTTTCTTCTTTCTCTTTTACATCCTCACCCAACATTTTTTCATAGTTCTGTAAACGGGCTTTCGATTTTGCCTGACGACCTTTAGCTCCCTGACGAACCCAATCCAACTCTCGCATTAAGGTTTTCTGACGTTTACTTTCCGTTTTCTCTTCTTGTGCTAAACGTTTTTGTTTTTGATCCAACCATTCTGAATAGTTTCCTTTCCAAGGAATACCTTCTCCTCTATCTAACTCCAGGATCCAACCGGCAACGTTATCAAGGAAATATCTATCGTGGGTAACCGCAATAACAGTTCCTTTGTAATGTTGTAAATGTTGCTCTAACCAATCAACCGACTCTGCATCCAAGTGGTTGGTAGGCTCATCCAGCAATAGAATTTCAGGCTCCTGTATCAACAAACGGCACAAAGCCACTCGTCTGCGCTCACCACCCGACAAATGTTTGATCGGTGTATCACTTTCCGGACAACGCAATGCTTCCATTGCCTGCTCCAAACGGTTATCCAAATTCCATAGATCCAACTGATCGATCTGATCTTGCAGGTATGCCTGACGATTGATCAACTTATCCATTTTATCAGGATCATTCAAGTATTCTTCTTCAGCAAACTTATTGTTCACCTCATCGTATTCTTTCAAAATGTTCACATGCTCCTGTGCACCTTCACGAACCACTTCCAATACTGTTTTGTTATCATCCAGCTGTGGTTCCTGCTCTAAATATCCTACACGGTAACCCGGTGAAAAATGGATCTCTCCCTGATAATTCTTTTCAATACCGGCAATGATCTTCATTAAGGTTGATTTACCCGATCCGTTCAAACCGAGGATACCGATCTTTGCTCCGTAATAAAAAGATAAATAAATGTCTTTTAAGATTGTTTTGCCTGTTGGTAACGTACGACTAACGTTTACCATCGAAAAAATGATTTGTCTGCCTTCTGACATAGAAATGTTGATTTATTGATTTTAAAAATTGTTGATTTATTGATACTAAATGAAACAAAGTGTTCTATTCCAATTTAATAATTCAACAATTCTGAATTTTATAGGCTGCAAATATCGTAAAAATCGGCAATAAAAGCAGACTATTTTTTAGACAGGTACAAGGGATGCTTTTCGTTGTATTTGCGGAGATAGATAAAAATAGAATCGGCCTTTTGTCTTTTTTTAAGCGCCATAAATTCTTTATGCAACACCTCATCGTCATTCAGCAACAGTTCCATATTCTTCGAATTAAAATCAAGCACTTTATTGTTTTTGGTATCGTAAACAAACTGACGTAGTTCCTGATACGTATTATTGATCCCATAATTATAATCCATCGGATCGCGATAGCTACCTTGCACGGTTACCATGGAGGTAAAGTGACAAAGATGACCGATCACATTCAAGCGGGTAAATTCTTTGTTGAAATTCAGATAAATGGAGCGGTTTTGACAATAGCCCCAGATGGAAGCTGTTTGAACTGTTGTCTCTGCACCGGCACTATCTTTAAATACGATCGTTTTTTGCTCCATCAATTCTGTAAAAAAGTCGGTTTGTGTTTTTGGAATACCAGAAACGATCATCTTTTTGGGGATCGGGTCGTTGTTTTTAAAGTGTTCTAGGCTCAAAAAAATGCCTTCATTAAACTCATAGTCTTTTGAATAAGGGACAGAATCCTGCCCAAAGCAAAATGAGGAGATAAAAACAAAAAGCAGTATATTTATGTTTCTTAAACACATGATTTTACAAAGGTCGAATTTTAATCTCTATACATGAAACGTTTACATTTAATTTTTGTTCTGTCGCTTTCCTTTTGTTTCAGTTTTGCTCAAAAGAGCAAAATGAACTTTGAATTAGCAAAGGCTGTGGCTTCAAACAGCAATCAAACGATTGAGGTATTTGTAAAAGGCCATATCCCTACTATACAAGAGCAAGTTCGTGTATTAGGAGGAATATTTAAATATTCAGCTGGTAATGTTGCATTAATAAGCATTCCGGCTATGCAGATTCAAACACTTGCAAAAAATGAGCGAATACTACGTTTGGAACATTACACGCCTCACACTCAATTAATGGCCGATACCGCAAATATTCAAAACAATGTTGTGCCGGTTTATAATGGTGATGCACCTTTGATCCAAAGTTATAAAGGCAATGATATAATAATAGGAATTATTGATACAGGTATCGATTTTGAGCATCCTGATTTCAAAGACAGCCTAGGAAATACTCGAATAAAATATCTTTGGGATCAACGTTATACGGCACAACCCAATTCACCTCAACCATACAACTATGGACAGGAATGGGATAGTACAGATATAGCAACAGGCAATGCAGCAGCACACGATGCAACCTACTACTATGGTCATGGAACACATATCACTGGTATCGCAGCAGGAAATGGTCGTGCGATCAATAAGTACAGAGGAGTTGCCCCTGAGTCGGATATCATTTTTGTTGCACTTGACTTCAATAGCACTAACCCAAGCCTGATCTCTGATGCAATCGATTATATCTACAAAAAAGCAGATTCATTAGGAAAACCATGTGTGATCAATTGTAGTTTTGGCGACTATTACGGATCGCATGATGGTACTGATCTTCAGGCGCAGATCATTAAGAATATGATCATTGCTGAACCTGGAAGAGCTATGGTGGCCGCGGCAGGTAATGGCGGCAATGTTGCTTTTCATTTGGGATATACTGTTACCTCTGATACAAATTTCACCTTCTTTAAATACACCAGTAATAGTGTCTATCTCCAAATGTGGGCCGATACGAATGATCTGAAAAATGTTGATTTTTCTATCGGGGCTGATCAAATGACACCGGTACATTCTTTCAGAGGACGTCTACCCTTTTCTGATATTGCAAGTCATTTAGGAGTATTACAGGAAGATACACTCTATAACAATGGAAATAGAATTGGTATCATTCAAAGTTATGGTGATCTGATCGGAGGCACCTATTCTATGGAGTTCAATATTATTCCAGACTCTACATCTTACTATTGGCGACTGATCACAACGGGCTCAGGTAAATTCGACCTATGGAATTTTGATGTGATCCGAAATAATCTCCCTTCACAAGCAACTATGCCGGATAGTGTTTACTATAAACTTCCTGATTACAACCAAACAATAGTAAGCAGTTTCCAATGCTTGGATGAAGTGATCACAGTTGGGAACTACGTGAACAGAAACAACTTTTTAAATTACAACAGTACCTATACGAGCAATTTGAGTCTCATCCCTGGCGAACTTTCGGTAAGTTCCAGCAAAGGTCCAACACGCGATGGAAGAGTAAAACCCGACATTGCAGCAACAGGTGACTGGGTCCTTTCCTGTCTCTCGATGCCTTTACAAAGTCTATACATTGCCAACTTACCTGGTGACCTGGCGCAAGGCGGATATCACAAGAAAGGAAATGGCACCTCAGCATCCAGTCCGGTTGTAGCAGGAGCGGTAGCATTGTACCTTGAAAAAAATCCGAATGCCACAGCTTTCCAAACAAAACAAGCTGTTATTTCCTGTCCTAAGACAGATGCTTTCACCGGCACTAGTTTACCGGATAATGAGTGGGGATATGGGAAAATAGATGTATTTACGACACTTGCCGGATGCAGCCCAACCGGAATAGAAGCTAATTCAGAAAACAATAACCAGCTTTTGATCTATCCGAATCCGAGTAGTGATGCCATTAGTTTTTCTGTTGGGCATATTATGGTCAACAGTGGCGACAAAATGGAGATCCGCATTTACAATGCTATTGGAAAACTCATAAAGATCATCCCTGTAAACAATTCAGTTATTACCATCTCCAATGAACTTGCTGCCGGATTGTATTCCTGCGAATTATTATTGAATAAGCAGAAAATATCCTCCGAAAAATTGGTAATTTTGCGTCCGTAATTATGGAAAAAACACTTCGAATCTTAGGTATTGTTTGTATTGCCATCGGAATAGCAGCAACAGTCGTTTCATTTATGCCTTATGGGATATTTTTAGGTATCATATTGAGTTTTGTGGGAATGGTACTTTCAACCATTTATATTTTTCTGGACATGAAACATCAGGTGAATACAGCAAAGATCACAGCAGGAGTTATCGGCATGTTCTTAAGCTCAATCCCTGTTTTGATCATGATCGGCATATTGGTGTATTCAAAAATGACAGCATAATCATGGTGGATTCAAGTCTAAAAAAAGTAAACAACTACCTGTCGCTTATTAAGTTCAGCCATACCATTTTTGCTTTACCCTTTGCAATAATTGGCTATTTTTTGGCCATAACCTTCACCGATGCTACATTCGATTTAAAGTTGTTTGCCCTTGTTATCCTATGTATGGTATTTGCAAGAAGTGCAGCGATGGCATTTAACCGTTACATTGACCGAAAAATTGATCAGGAAAATGCCCGTACTGCTATTCGAGAGATTCCGGCAGGACTTGTTAAACCGGGATCGGCATTATTCTTTGTTATTATCAGTTCCTTACTATTCATTCTTACTACCTTTTTTATTAACCCGCTTTGTTTTTACCTATCACCGGTAGCATTAGCCGTTGTTTTGGGTTATAGTCTAACCAAACGCTTCACGGCACTATGCCATTTAATACTTGGGATCGGATTAGCACTAGCTCCCATTGGGGCTTATCTGGCTGTAACAGGAGAATTCGCATGGCTTCCTTTGTTCTTTTCATTTGCGGTCCTTTTTTGGGTAAGTGGCTTTGACATCATCTATGCTTTGCAGGACGAGGAATTTGACAAATCAAAACAACTGAAGTCGATTCCTGTTTGGTTGGGCAAAAAAGGCGCCTTGGCTTTTTCTACTTTCCTGCATATTCTTAGTGCTTTATTTGTTATTTATGCCGGATTTTATGCTGCATTTAATATGTGGTACTGGATAGGAGTAGCTGTTTTTACAGGCCTACTCATCTATCAACACACATTGGTAAAACCCAACGACCTGAGCAAAGTGAACATAGCCTTCTTTACCACCAATGGAATTGCCAGTGTTGTTTTTGCTGTTTTTGTACTTCTTGATCTTTTTTTAAAATAAAAACATGAAAAAGAAGATCATTTTATTCTTCGTGATCAGTTTCCTGCTTCTTTTGACCTCCATTGTTGGATCAAATTATTGGGTGATTCATTCAACACGGTCACAACTCTACTCAGAAGTAGCATCCACTCCACAAAATGATATCGGCTTGCTTTTAGGTGCCAATAAAAAATCATCAAGAGGTGGCGACAATCTCTATTTCAAGAACAGAATAAAAGCTGCAACGGATCTTTTCAAAGCCGGCAAGATCAAGCACATTATTGTGAGTGGTGATAATCATATCAAAGAGTATGATGAAGCAACCGATATGTGTGACGCATTGATATGGGAAGGTGTGCCCGATAGTTGTATCACGCTCGACTATGCCGGTTTCCGTACATTTGATTCAATGGTAAGATGCTTAAAAGTATTTAAACAAAAGAATGTAACGGTAATATCTCAGGAGTTTCACAACCAAAGAGCTGTTTTTATTGGCAATTATTATGAAATGAATGTGATCGGTTTTAACGCAAAAGATGTGCCTGCCAAATATTCCATCAAAACTGCCATTCGAGAATATTTTGCCAAGCTAAAGGCTGTGCTGGATCTATACGTATTCCATACCGAACCAAAATTCTTGGGAGAGGAAGTAAAGATCAAGATCTGATCAAAAACCGATATTGAATCCTATTCGAAAGATCGGATTGGTATAAGGAGTATATCGATCTTCCGTAAAGTTATACAAAAGCATGGCCATTACACCTGCATTGGATGTGAAACGCTGATAATATCCACCACCCACTAAAACACTATTGACATCTACTCTTCTTCTGAAAAAATCAAAAGCTTCCAAGTTCAAGTATTCATACTCAACGTGGGCAAATAAATAATCAGTAAACATATAACGACCAAATACCCGGCCACCATAAACATTTGTTTCCAACTCGTAGAATTTATCTTTATATCTGTAATATTGATAAGTGACTCCGATACCGGCTGAAACTTTATCTGTTATCCGATAACCAACCAGTGGCGACACATCTACAAAAGTTACTGTACCAAACTGCAATCCCAAATTTCCTCCAAAGAAGATCCTATCCTTGAAATTGTATTTTGGTGGCTGTTTTCTGATCATAGTACTATCCTGCGCATGTGCAGCATGTAAAATGAAAACAAGAATGAAGGATAGATATGAAATTTTGATATTCATAGAGTGGTAAAGTTAGCAAAAAAATACGTTTCTTTGAGTCTAAATCCATTAACACAAGAATATGAATATTGTTGTAACAGGAGCCAGCAGAGGTATTGGTTATGAATTGGTGAAACATTTTGCAAAAAATGAGAAAAATACGATCATCTGTACTGCAAGGGATCAAGAAAAGTTAGAAAAGCTAAAAAAGGAATGTGATCATAACCCTAACCATGGCAATGTTATCCCTTTTTATTGTGATCTCTCCTCTCCTGAATCAATCCATTCATTAACGAATGAAATAAAGAAACATGTTCATTCTATTGATATACTCATTAATAATGCAGGAGCTATTGTTAATAAACCCTTTCTGGAACTTAAACAGGAGGATGTACAAAAGGTATATCAAGTAAATGTATTCTCTGTCATTAGCCTGATACAATCCTTATTTCCCCTCATGAACAAGAAAGAAAGATCACACATTGTGAATATTAGCAGTGTAGGAGGTTTTCAAGGGAGTGTAAAATTTGCAGGATTATCGGCCTACAGTTCAAGTAAAGCAGCGATGATTTGTTTAACCGAATGCCTAGCAGAAGAATTTAAAGATCAGAACATAGCATTTAACTGTTTAGCATTAGGTGCCACTCAAACTGAAATGCTGGAAGAGGCATTTCCCGGTTACAAAGCTCCAATCAGTGCATCTGATATGGCCGAATTTATAGCAAACTTTTCAATTACCGGGCATAAGTATCTGAATGGCAAGATCATACCTGTATCATTAAGTACACCTTAGTCGATATTTTTAGCACATCGAAACAAAAAAAACATATATTCGTAGAACGTTTCGGTAACTAAACAAGAGATAAACTACCATAATACACAACAAATCAATAATTTATGAAAAAACTTCTTACGCTTTTTTCGATTGTTCTCATCAGTAAATTTTCATTTTCACAAGACGTCAGTGTTACAGCAATTACCCAACCGGTTTCGGGCTGTGCTTTAACTGCTACTGAAAATGTTACGATCAGAATGTTCAACTTCGGTCCTACTCTTACAGCAGGAACCTCATTCAATGTTAGCTATACAATTAATGCAGGTGCTCCGGTGACAGAACTTCTCACATTAGGAAGCAATGTGTTAACGAACTCTACATTTTCGTATACATTTACAACTCAAGCCAACTTGAGCGCACCCGGCACCTATACAATTGATGCAACGTGTGCTTTAGCAGGTGATATAAACCCGAGTAATGATGCTTTTACCGGTTACACTGTAATTAACACTGCAGCATCTGCCGGAGGAACGGTAAGTGGTGGAACCAATGTGTGTACAGGCACTAATAGCGGTAACCTGACATTAAGCGGTCATACAGGAAATGTATTGAATTGGGAATATTCGACTGATGGTGGTGGTACCTGGATAAGTATTTCTAATACAACTACTACTCAATCCTATCTAAACTTAACCGTGGCAACTCGCTATAGAGCTAAGGTGCAAAATGGGTCCTGTGCAACGGCAACTTCAACAGAAGCACTTATGACCATCGATCCATTATCTGTTGGTGGTAGCGTAACTGGTACGGCTACTGTTTGTAGTGGAACCAATGGTGGAACCCTAAACTCAACCGGAAGAGTAGGAACAATTCTTAAATGGCAATACTCAATTGATGGAGGGGCTACATGGATTGATACAGCACATGTTGCTACATCAATAACCTACTCTAATCTAACTGCTACTAGAAGATACCGTGTTCAAGTTCAAAGCGGGGCTTGTAATCCGGCATTCTCCAGTCCTGCAATTATTACCGTAAGCCCTGTCTCTGTTGGTGGAACGATCACAGGAGGAACTACTGTTTGTACCGGAACAAATAGTGGAACATTGACTTTAGCCGGCCACACAGGAAACATTACCCGTTGGGAATTCTCAACAGATGCAGGAGCTACTTGGACCAATATTGCAAATACAAATACAACACAAACCTTCACTAATTTAACTGCAACCAGATATTATAGAGTATTGGTAACAAGTGGTGGTTGTGCTGGAGCTTATTCTTCTATCGACTCTGTAGTAGTTACATCTGCTACTGTAGCCGGTGCAGTAAGTGCAAGTGCTACTGTTTGTGCAAGTGGTAACTCCGGAACATTAACCTTGAGCGGTCACACCGGTACAATTAACAACTGGGCATTTTCTACTGATGGAGGGATCACATTTACTACCATTCCGAATACAACAACGACTGAAAGTTATAATAACCTAACTACTACGACTATTTATCGTGCAAATGTTCAGAATGGAGGTTGTGCAGCAGCTAACTCAGCTAGCGCTACGATCACTGTCAATCCGGTTTCTGTTGGTGGAACAACTGCTATGAACGATACTGTTTGTAGTGGTGCTAACAGCGGAACAATTACCTTGTCAGGAAATACTGGCAGTGTTACGAATTGGTTATCATCTACTGATGGTATCACCTGGACAAATATTGTAAATACATCAACATCACAATCATATACTAACATCACAGCAACTACCTATTACCAGGCAGTTGTAAAAAGTGGGGTTTGTACTGCTGATTCGTCATCTATCGATACCATTACGGTTGATGTTCCTTCTGTTGGAGGCAGTGTTTCTGCTAGCTCTAACATTTGCTTCGGAACAAATGCAGGAACATTAACACTATCCGGACACACAGGAAACGTAATCAGATGGGAAAGCTCGATCGATGGAGGTATCAACTGGAGCCCGATCGCTAATACAACAACAACACATAGCTACGCTAACTTAACTTTAACTACAATTTTCAGAGCTGTTGTTCAAAACGGAACTTGCTCTACTGCTAATTCCTCTACTGCAACATTAACAGTTGATCCTGTTTCTGTTGGAGGCACATTAAATGGCGGGACTACTGCCTGCGGTGGTTCTAACAGTGGAACACTTACTTTAATTAATTATGTGGGGACTATTCAGGACTGGATCTCTTCTACTGATGGTGGTGCTACCTGGACCTCATTAGGTAATACAAGTGCTATATTTAATTATACAAATGTTGCTACAACAACTCAATTTGCCACGATCGTAGCAAGTGGTGTTTGTTCAAATGACACTTCATCAGTTGCGATCATCGCTGTTGATCCTCCTTCTGTTGGCGGAATACTTTCATCAGATGCAACAGTTTGTGCTTCTTCCAATTTTGGAACAATTACACTTAGTGGTGAAACAGGAACAATACAAAATTGGCAATCATCTACCGATGGTGGTATCACCTGGTTAACAATTGCTAATACATCAAATTCCCAGGTTTACTCTAACTTAACAACTACTACCTCTTACAAAGTAGATGTAAAGAGTGGTGTTTGTAATGTTGCTACATCCAATGCGGTGACGATCACCGTTGACCCTGTTGCTGTTGGTGGAACGATAAATGGTGGAACAACCGTTTGTGGTACGACTAACAATGGTACATTAACATTAACCGGCTCTGTTGGTACAGTAGTAAATTGGGAGTCATCTACTGATGGCGGAACAACATGGACAACCATTGCTAACACAACCACGACTGAAAACTATTCAAACTTGACCGACACAACCTCCTACAGAGTAATTGTAACAAGTGGATTGTGTGGAAATGATACTTCAGCTATAACAACAGTTTATGTTAATCCTACTACTATAGCAGGTACACTTTCTGTAAGTGATACTGTTTGTGCTTCCAGCAATGGTGCAACATTAAACTTAAGTGGTTATACAGGAACCATCCAGGGATGGCAAATGTCGTTAGATGGAGGCTTTAACTGGATTCCTCTTACAAACACAAGCGATTCATTAGTATATAACAATCTTACTATGAGCACCAGCTACCAGGTACTTGTTCAAAGTGGTATTTGTAGCCCGGCAACTTCCAACATGGTTACTATCACCGTTGATCCTGTTCCTTTTGGTGGAACATTAAATGGAACAGCTAGCTTCTGCGATACGATCAATTCCGGAACTTTAGATCTTATCAATAGTGCAGGCTCTATCGTAAATTGGGAAACATCAACCGATGGTGGTATTACATGGAACACTTTAGCTAACACAACCACTTCTTATACATATACCAACCTAACCGATACAACATGGTTCAGAGTTATTGTTGGTGGAGGTGCTTGTGGAAACGACACATCTACTGTCGCTACTATTTATGTTAATCCTGCTACAGTTGCCGGAACCTTATCTGCAAACGACACTGTTTGTTCAGGAAACAATTCAGGAACACTCCACTTAACAGGTTATGTTGGAACGATCCAAGGATGGGAAATTTCTACAGATGGTGGTTCTAACTGGATCCCTTTAACAAATACAGTGGACTCTTTGAATTATAATAACCTTACAATGACCACCATGTATCGTGTGAGTGTAAAAAGCGGAATTTGTAATGCAGTATATTCAAACATCGACACAATTACAGTTGATGCCGTTTCTAATGCAGGAACCATCAGTGGTGCAATGGCAGGTTGTGAAGGAAACAACTCCGGCACATTAACATTGAACGGATATAACGGTACTATCCAAAACTGGGAAAATTCAACAGATGGTATTACATGGACAGGATTAACTAATACTACTGCCACTCAAACCTATTTAAACTTGATAGATACTACAGGTTACAGAGTGATCGTACAAAATGGTGTTTGTCCTGCCGATACTAGC
>JAEUTU010000089.1 GCA_016786925.1 Bacteroidia bacterium | reverse complement strand
TTTTCAATATTGGTTGGAGAGTTACCAAAATATACGGTGTTAATATACATGGTAGGGACAACAATATCCGGAAAGCTTTCTTTTGGTAAGCTTTGGTAAGAGAAGATCCCTGCAATTGAAATAAAGAATGTAAGTATATATATACTTATTTTATTATCAATGGCCCAGCTAGAGGGTTTAAATTGTTTAAAGTTCATAGTTTATATTTTTGGGTTCGCATTTGCCTGCAAACTGAATGTCGTTTTTTGATTCTTATTTTTTGTAAGCAATAGCATCGCCTTCGTTGATGATGTCATAGCCTAATGTTACTAAAAGGTCGTTTTCATTCAAACCTGATAACACTTCTGCTTTACCACTATATTGTTTTCCTAATGTTACAATGTGTTTTTTTGCAACACCATTATTCGCTACAAAAACAAAGGATGCATTGTTCTCATCTTTTTGAATGGTTCTTACAGGAATTACGATCTCCGGTTTAGAAGATTGATAGTCGTTGATGTTTAAACGGGCAACCATATTTGGATGATATTCTTTTGTATTATCCAATAATACTTCTACAAGGAATGTTCTGGTTGCTGGGTTGATCGCTCTTGAAACGAAGTTTACTTTAGCAACAATAGAATCATTCATATCCGGGAAATGAACAACCACTTCGCTTCCTTTTTTGATCTTAGATGCATATGTTTCAGCAACATCTGCTTTTACTTTTAAGTTAGAAAAATTGATCACGCGGATGGCAGGCATTCCGGGCGCTACAGCTTGTCCAACTTTAATATCAACAGCATCAACGGTTCCATTGATAGGAGAGATGATCTTGGTCATTCTCAATTGTTCCTGTGCAGCAGCCATTTTTTTCTCTAAGCTTTCTTTGTTGGTTTTCGCTTGTAAGTATTGAACTTCAGTTCCAATTTTTTGTTCCCAAAGATTTTTTTGTTTTTCATAGATCTGATTCACAAGATCCATGTTAGTTTGAAGATCGGAAATTTGCTGGCTGATTGCTTTAGCATCAGTTTCTGCCAACACCTGTCCAACTCTTACTTCGTCTCCCGTTTTCACATTGATCTTTGTAATGGTCCCAGGCATTTCTGAACTTAAAGCCACATTTTCATCAGCATCCACTCGTCCTTGAACATCAATGTAATTTTTAAATACAGATAATTTTAACTGTTCTACCGCAACAGCAATTCCTTTTAAAGAACTATCGTTAGCACTTAATTCTGCTTCCAATACTGCTATTTTTGATTTAATTTCTGCCTCTTGTTTCTTTAAAGCATCTAATTCTGCTTTTTTATCTCCACCACCGGAATTGCAGGATATGATTGAGATTGCTAATACCGGGATCAATAATAATTTTTTCATGATATATATTGTTTAAGATCGTTGTTGTTTAAGTTTATTTTAAATTACCTGTTGCTTTATCAAAATCTATTTTTGCTACCAATGCGTCAAAGAGTGCATTGAAATAATTAGTTTGCGCTTCTTTAAGAGCAGTTTCAGCTGTCACCATTTCAAGTGTAGAACCAACACCTTGTTCTTGTTTTAATTTCGTAACACGATAAACTTCCTCTGCTGTTTCAATGTTTTTCTTTTGAAGCGAAAGTGTTTGATTGGCATTTTGTAGCATCGTTGTAGAAGATGCAACTTCCAGATCGATTGATTTTTTCATGAAATCAATATTGTTTTCTGCCTGCTCCAATTTTAATTTGGCTTGCTGTGTTTTAAAGTAGCGTTGTCCGCCTGTGAAGATCGGCATAGATACTTTTGCTCCTATCAAAGCCATCGGGAACCAGCTTTTCTTTGTGTCAAAAATGTCGAATTCATTTCTGAGAGCGGATCCATTCAAACTTCCGTAAGCAACAGCTGTTGGTAGGTAAGAGAATCTGTTGCGTTTTAGATCTAATTTCGCAAGGTCGCGTTG
>JAEUTU010000079.1 GCA_016786925.1 Bacteroidia bacterium | reverse complement strand
TGGGTAGCAAAATTGTAAAGAGTTATTGTCTACTAAAATGAAAATTTTGCTGTATTTCCCTTTGGAGGATTTGAAAAAGTGATTGATCTCTTTGGTAATGTCTTGCGAGATACAAATTGTATAACTATTTGATTGAATTTCAGGCATAACTATATTGTATGGCAAATATACAATAAGATACTTTATGTTAGATGTTTTTCATATTCATGAGCATTCTCATTTCGGATCAAAAAGGGTTTAGTATATTTGTGACATAATTCAAGTATATGCTGTCATTTAACAATACAGAAGTTGCATTTTCAGGAAAGACAAATGCTGATCTTAATCGTTCTTATTGGCTGTTTAAGATGGTGTCCAACAGTACATTTGTGAACATTGGAAAGTCATTGACCACTTTTGCCATCAAAACCCATTTGCCGATCAAATCACTGATCAAAGCTACTATCTTCAAACAGTTTTGTGGTGGTGAAACCATTCAGGAATGTGATCGAACGATCAAAGAATTGGGTCGTTTTAGAATAGGTACCATCTTGGATTATTCAGTAGAAGGTAAGGAAACTGAGTCGGATTTCGATGCCTGTGCGGTAGAAACGATTGCGACAGTAAACAAAGCTAAAAATGATGATCATATCCCGTTTTGTGTATTTAAAGTGACCGGGATGGCACGATTCTCTCTTTTGGAGAAAGTAACGGCCCGCCAAGCTCTTTCTGATTCCGATCAAGCCGAATTCAAACGGGTAAAAGAACGTGTAAATAAGGTATGTGCAGTGGCTCATGCTGCTGGTATGCCTATTTTTATTGATGCAGAAGAGACATGGATACAGCAGGCCATTGATGATCTGGCCAACGAAATGATGGCAGCTTACAATAAAGAAAAACCTATCGTTTACAATACTTTTCAGTTATATAGAAAAGACCGTTTATCCTACTTAAAAGAGTCGTTTCAGATGGCTCAATCCGGAAGTTATTATCTGGGAGCAAAGCTGGTACGTGGTGCATACATGGAGAAAGAGCGTGAACGTGCTGCTCAAATGAGCTACCCATCTCCAATTCAAGATACCAAAGAAGCAACGGATAAAGATTATGATCTGGCTGTTCAGTTTTGTGTGGAGCATATAGATAGAATAGCGTTGTGTGCGGGTACGCACAATGAAAAGAGCTCGATGGATCTTGCGGTGTTAATGCAAGAGAAAAAGATCCAATTAAATAATCGTAATATCTACTTTTCTCAATTGTTGGGAATGAGTGATCATATCAGTTATAATTTAGCCAATTCAGGCTACAATGTGGTGAAGTATGTGCCATACGGTCCGGTAAGGGAAGTGCTTCCATACCTGATCCGAAGAGCACAGGAAAATACTTCAGTAAAAGGTCAGACAGGACGTGAATTAAGTTTGATCATTAAAGAAAAAGAAAGAAGAAAGTCAAAATAGAAAAGAGGCAAACATACTGTTTGCCTCTTTTGTTATAACAAATTGTTGTAACTTCGTTTTTAGTTGAATTTTACTCCACAATTTATGCTGTCTATAATTAAAAATACGGTTGGAATATTTTTAGTTGCCCTGATCTTCTCGGGCTGCTGGAGCAATAAAAAATTGATCACGGACGAAGTGGTGTTTACCAATGGTAACTCCCAAACAGGAACCATCTTGAGTGTAGATACAACCAGCTTAAAACTAAAGCATATGGACGAGTCGGTTACCTTAATTCCATGGTCGATCATAGATACTGTTCAGGGCAAGAAATTACAAACATTTTGGCTGGGGGTTAACCAAGGTTACTACAGTGCGCCTTATTTTTCTGTTTTTAGAAACGAATCGATCGTTGCCCAAGGTTTGGGGTTTCAGTTGAAGTTGGGAATGGCATTAAGAGGAAATAAATTGTATTACTTTAATTTTTCTCATCTGCCTGCAAAGCCTTACAACATGAGTAAATTCGGATTTGGTTTTCAGCGGTATTTAGGAGCTAGTTCTTATATCAAAAAGAATGGTTTTTTCTGGGGAACGGAACTCGACTTTATGAATGTAAAATATAATAATGGCTCACAGTTTACAATCGAGCCATTTACAGGTTATGAACGAAAATTGTCGGAGCGCTTCCGTATCCATGCCAAATTAGGTTTTCAGCTAAATGTAGCGAATAAGAATAATCAGATGGGAGTGAACTTAACCGTTGGCGTTCAT
>JAEUTU010000045.1 GCA_016786925.1 Bacteroidia bacterium | reverse complement strand
TTTCTTTTAAAGAGAAATGGTTTTATGTGAATAGCACCATTTTAAATAATTTAATCAATAACATGCTCACACGTTGTGAGCGCAAAAACAAAACAAAATGAATAAAGGAACAGTAAAATTCTTTAACGAAGCAAAAGGCTTTGGTTTTATTAAAGCAGAAAACGGACAAGAGATCTTCGTTCACGTTACAGGCTTAAAAGAAGAAATTCAAGAAAATGACGTTGTAGTTTACGAAACAGAAGAAGGCCGTAGAGGTTTGAACGCTGTGAATGTAAAAAAAGCATAATCACGAATGAATGTTAAAAAAAGCAACCTCCGGGTTGCTTTTTTTTTGCAGTAAACTTAGGGCATTTCTGCTTCTTACTTATTTTCTACTTTCTTTTTGCTTGATCAAAAAGAAACAAAAAATCAAGAAAAAATAAATCCTTCCCGCCTCTCGCTTTTTTATAAAAATCTACGGATGACATAATCGATTCGAACCGGAATCGCTACATCTCTTGATTTTTAGATAAAAAAGCGTTCACCACATGTCGGCTCCATATTTTTTCAGGCATACGCGCTGCTCCGAAAGTATTTATAATTATTCTGAACGCTGGTCATTCCGAGCAGTATCAGAGTAGTTATTATTTATTGTGAGCAGGGTGTCATCCTGTCCCGATAGCTATCGGGATTGATTCAGGATCTGTGGGGAGGTTTTGAATTGTACTTAATTTGCTTCTTCACTTTTTTCTTGATTAAAAAGTGAGAATCCGCCTGAGGCGGACAAGAGCTTAATCCCTTTTTTCTAAAATTCTATTTGCCTTTCTGCCGATCCTATAAACTCATCCCGATTGAAAAAATCGGGATTCAAACAGTATAGGATCTTGCACCAGCCTTCACTTAGAAAGGCAAATGAATTTGTAACGAAAAAAGTGATAATGCTCAATGAGTACTAATGAAGTCGATCATTAAATAATTTTCATCAGTCATCAATCACCTATATTATCTATTCGATCATGAAAATCAGCGTTCCATTTTTCAATCTAATCCCAAATCAGTCTTCACTGTGTAACTCAGTGTTCTCCGTTTCTCTGTGGTGAAATAAATCCTAAAATCCTCAATCCCCCTTCTAAATTATCCCATGTAAAGAACCACCTTTGGCACCTAAAGCATCTACACGCTTTTCTATTTCAGGATCTTTTTCTAATGGTGGTGCATGATGTGGTTTGATGCGTGCATCTATCACCAATGAACCTTTGCAACCCCAATGTTTGTTTTCGGTAAAACTACCTATTCCATAAATATCGTGCGAAGGGTTGCTGCGGGTGTAGGTTACCCATAAATAGTTATTGATGTTCTTCGCGACAAAATCACTGTCATCACATACAATGATCATCGGGAAGCCACGCAAATTAATGGTATTATATTCTTTTAAATAAGAAGTGAATTTCGCCATTTCTTCTTCAGCTGCTTGAGCCGAAGTAAACTTAGGTGCTGTAACAGCAATTATTCCGGGCATCACCACTTTAGCATTGGTAAAGCCGGGAGGTAATGAAAAATCACCTGCCAATTCGTTTACCAGTTCTCTTTTCTTTTCGCCTGCAACGGCAACCACTACTTTACTTCCACTGTTCAATCCATTGCCTGTATAATCCAATGTATCAATAGTGGTGTTGGTGTGGAAATGCAGATCGCGGGTCCAGTCAACACGCTCCAGCACATGTTTGAAATAGTCTTCCAAGTCATGTGTGGTCAGTTGAGGATTATCCTCCCCTGCAATAATGAATAAATATTTTGCTAAACTTAATTGTCCGCTTCCCAGAATATGGTTGGCAATGGTCAATATTTCCTGTGGTTTGCGCTCCTGATAGTATGGAGTGTAACGCTCGCTACCAATGGCTAATAACAATGGATGTACGCCCGAAGCATCCACAGCATGCACATCGATCAATCCGGGAATTTCGGTTGATAAAGCATTGCCTGCTATCTCATGGATCAAATTACCAAAAGCAGTATCTTCCTGTGGTGGGCGACCTACCACAGTAAATGGCCAAATAGCGCCATCGCGATGATATACATTTTTTACTTGCATAACCGGAAAATCATGTTTTAAACTATAATATCCTAAATGGTCACCAAACGGACCTTCGGGCTTATTCTGGTTTGGATAAACATAACCGGTAATTACAAAATCAGCATCTGAAGCAATCGCAAATCCATCCGCATCATACGTATAACGTATCCTTCTGTTGCCCAATGCACCGGCAAAGGTAAGTTCGCTCATTCCTTCGGGAAGCGGCATTACTGCTCCTAAAGTGAGTGATGGTGGTCCACCAACAAAGATGCTTACTTTCAAAGGTTGTCCTTTGGCATTTGCTTTTGTTTGGTGTACACCAATACCGCGGTGCAACTGATAATGCAAACCTATTTCTTTATCCTGCACATATTCATTACCACTCAACTGAATGCGATACATTCCAAGGTTGGAGTTCATCACTCCGGGTTTGTCCATGTCCTCGGTATATACCAGTGGCAATGTAATAAATGCACCTCCATCATTCTTCCAGCATTTGATCTGCGGCAAAGCCGAGATGGTAGTGCTGTTCTGAAGTACGGGATTGCTCCAACTTTTTCGCGGAAGGGCCGAAAAAGCTGTGCCGGCAAGGTTTGCATATTTAAAAGGATGCTTGATGGCTTCAAGCGGATTGTTCTTAATGTCTATCAGTGCTTTTACTTTTTCCAGTGTATCGCGGAAGATGAACTTACTACGGTCCGTATCGCCATACAAATTAGAAACAGCCTTAAACTGGCATCCTTTTATGTTCTCAAACAAAATAGCCGGACCCTTATTTTCAAACACGCGCAAATGTATTGCTGCCATTTCCAGATCAGAAGAAACTTCTTCCTTGATCCGTACGAGGTGACCATGTTTTTCAAGGTCGGTAATACATTCCAGCGTGTTGCGGTATCCCATACTACGTGTTTAAAACAAACAAAAAATGCTTTTGTTTAATGATCGTTCAATTTTTTTGACAAATTTCACAAAAACGTTAAACAAT
>JAEUTU010000036.1 GCA_016786925.1 Bacteroidia bacterium | reverse complement strand
TACAACAATCTGATTCTCAAAATCGGTTCTGAACAAGTCAAGATTCACAAATGCTTCATTACCGAATAATTTGAATTGCTGATTGAACGAGAATCCATAATTCCAGGCAATTTCAGGTTTGAATTTTTCTTGAACGATCACTTTTCGTGAACTGGCAAATACCGACTGATTCTCAATAAAAATATTGCTCGTTCTAAATCCTCTTCCGCCCGACAAACGTAATGTAGTTGTCTTCGTTACATTATAACGTAAATGCAAACGAGGTGTGTAGAACAATCCGAATATATTGTGATAGTCGGCTCGAATACCTGCCACCAATGAAAAGTTATCCGGATGTGTATAGGTGTATTCGGCAAATACTCCCGGAACACTTTCTGTACGGGCGAATGCAGAGTCATTGCATGATTCAGAATAATCATCTAACAAATAACTTGCGCCCAACTTATATTTATGATTCGTTGTTTGAATGATATCAGCATAGATCAAGTTCGCATAAAAATTCTTTTGCTCACCGGTATATTTTCTTTTTCCAAAATACATATCCTGTTGCTGGATCTTTCCGGATGTTTGAATACCCACACTTTTCATCGGTTTTGACGGAAACATAAAACCTGTTTTTGAAAAATATTCCAATTGCTTGGTGATGATCCCAATTCCATACACATTGGTTTTACCATAGTCGGAAGCATAATTAAAATTTGTTTGTCCGCCCTGACGCGTTTCAAACAAACCTCTAATTCCAAACTGTGCTTCAAAATTTTTCTGATTATGATAATCCCATCGATTAAACACATTGTATTGCTGTGTCAGTGGCATATCCAGAAACCCATCCTTATTCATATCCTGCTTCATAAAATTGGAACTTCCATGGGTAAACAACAAGGTGCTCCACTTTTTATTGAACTTTTTAGCAACATGAAAATTGGCTTCTGCTCTGCCATTCAAGTTACCATATAGGTTGATAAAAAAGCGATGTTTTTGTTCTTGCGGTTTTAGAAACTCCAAATTGATCTGCCCGGAAATACTTTCATATCCGTTCACAACAGAGCCCGTTCCTTTGGTCACCAAAATATTTTCTACCCAGGTCCCGGGAATATAACTCAATCCGTAAGCTGCTGACAAACCTCTCAATAAAGGCATATTTTCTGAAAGCACTTGTGTATAGATCCCATCCAAACCTAACATCTGGATCTTTTTAGCTCCGGAAACAGCATCCGTAAAAGCTACATCTACCGAAGCATTGGTGCTAAAACTTTCCGATAAATTACAACAAGCAGCTTTCAACAATTCTTTACTACTGATCACCTCTTGATTGATCGGGGTAAAGATCTTATTCATGGTGGTACTTTGCTTCGCTTCCACTTCTATCTCGGTCAAAGAGATCATGCTTTTGAGTAGTACGGTGAGTTCTTGAGCCGGTGGACTGGAAATAAGTAAGGTATCGGGACTAAAACCTACAGAACTAAATATCAATTTAGCAGGTAAAGAATCGATCAAGGGAATTTTAAAATTCCCATCCAGATCGGTTACTACACCAATGGTTGTTCCCATCCAGTAAACATTGCCCATGGCAATGTTCTCCTGCTCTCCTTTTTCACTCTTCCCCACTACTTTTCCGGTTATGAATTGAGCATGAAGTGAAGTATGAAGAAAGAATAATAATACAATAATTAGTATACGATTCATTTTGTCTTTTTAAAATTTGAGTAAATACAAATTCAATGCATGACCCAATTTTGGTCTGCATGTATAAAAAAGACGAATCTTAAATAAGAAGGATAGAAATGAAATGTAATAACGATTTACCCGATAAAGGAGGAGGCAGATCGGCAAAAGATAAAATAGAAACGGTTTGAACTGCAGATGGAACTGCTGCAAATGAATACTCTGAAAAAGAAATTAGTTCATGAGAACAAGGAAGTTCATGCTTTTGAGCAACACTAAAATCGGTTAACTTAAAGGAACTGTTTTGAATGTCACAACACTGAGCTTTAACAACCGGAGTACTTGATTTTTTCTCCGGACAACAATCCTTTACATGCGTTAAAGAGATCTTTGTTTTGCCACTTTTAAGGCATACCATTTTATTAATGGTAAAGCCAAGGCTCGACAGCACAAAAACTGTAGCCAAAAACAAAGCGGTTATTTTCTGAAAGATCTTCATTCGTATTACAAAAGTAAAGAAATTAATTTTGAGCTCGCAAACTTTAACATTTTTTTGTTCAATAAAGTCTAAAAAAACTTACTTTTACCCATCAATTCAACACACTATGGCAGATTCAAAAAATCTTGGTTTTGGAACCAAAGCAATACATGCAGGTCAGGAACCTGACCCTACAACAGGAGCAATTATGACTCCTATCTATCAAACATCTACTTACTGGCAAGAAAGTCCGGGTAACCATAAAGGATATGCTTATGCACGTGGTAAAAATCCAACCCGTACAGCATTGGAAAAATGCTTAGCCGAATTGGAAGGTGCTAAATATGCATTGTGCTTTTCCAGTGGAATGGGTGCTATTGATGCCGTAATGAAATTATTACGTCCAGGGGATGAAGTGATCACAGGTGATGATCTTTATGGCGGTAGCTACCGTATGTTCACCAAAGTGTTTGCTCCATTCGGTATCAAATTTCACTTCATTGACATGAAAGATGTGAACAACATCAAAAAACACATCAATGCGAACACAAAAATGATCTGGTTGGAAACACCTACCAATCCAACCATGCAGATCATTGATATAGAGGCATGCTCTAAAATTGCAAAAGAAAATAAATTGATCTGTGCGGTTGATAATACGTTTGCTTCACCATACTTACAAAATCCATTAGCATTGGGAGCGGATATTGTAATGCACTCTGCTACCAAATATTTAGGTGGACATAGTGATGTGATCATGGGCGCTTTGTGTGTAAGCGATGAGAATATCTATACTCAATTAGCATTTATACATAACAGCTGTGGTGCTACACCGGGACCAATGGATAGTTTCTTAGTATTACGTGGATTAAAAACATTGCACGTTCGTATGGAACGTCATTGTTTCAATGGAAGAAAGATCGCGGAATTCTTAAAAACACATCCTAAGATCGATAAACTTTACTGGCCCGGATTCACCGATCATCCAAATCATGAAATTGCGAAAAAACAAATGCGCGACTTTGGAGGAATGATCTCGTTTTCATTAAAAGGGAATAAACAGGAAGATGCATTCAAATTGGCTTCGAGCATGAAAGTATTTTCGCTGGCAGAGTCATTAGGCGGTGTGGAATCCTTGATCAACCATCCGGCAACCATGACACATGCTTCTATTCCAAAAGAAGAACGTGATAAAGCCGGTGTAGTAGAATCACTTTTACGTTTGAGTGTAGGGATCGAGAATGTGGAAGATCTGATCGCAGACCTTAAACAAGCATTGGGATAATTACCCATTTCTGATATTAAATACGGCAAGAGCATAAAAATGCTCTTGCTTTTTTTTTATTTATTGAGTATCTTTATAATATTCTAAAGATCAATTCAATTGAATTATTATTACATAACAGGAACAAGTAGAGGTATAGGGAAAGCCATAGCGGAGCATTTGCTGGAGAATCCATCCAACAAAGTGATCGGTATGTCGCGCCAAAAAAGCATTGAGCACCCCAATTACCATCACTTTTTTTTGGATCTGACAGATGCACAACAAGTGTCTGATTTCAGATTTGAACTTCATGGAGATGCGAAACGAATTGTATTGATCAACAATGCCGGAGCCATTGGTTTTATAAAGCCTATTGGAAAACTGGAAGCCGATACGATCATCAAGAATTATACACTAAACCTGATCGCACCGAGTATTTTGACAAATGAATTCATTAAATGTTACAACACACTGGACACAGAAAAAGTGATCGTGAATGTGAGCAGCGGTGCCGGTAAAAATCCAATAGATGGCTGGGCTGTTTATTGTTCTTCCAAAGCCGGAATTGATATGTTCAGCCGGGTGGTGGATGCCGAACAAAAAGTGAGAGCAGCGCACCCTCAGGAAAGCATTCATGAAGGATTCCATATTTTCTCCATTGCTCCCGGAGTAGTGGATACTGAAATGCAAAATGAAATAAGAAAAGCAAATGCGAATGATTTTAGTCGTTTAGAAGATTTCATCTCCTATAAAGCTAAAAATGAACTTTCTTCGCCTTTAACTGTTTCTAAAAAATACATTACCATATTGGATGATATGAGTAAAATAAAGAATGTGCTTTCATCCATTAAAGATTACGAATAAACCCTCTCTAAACCCTAATAAATCTAATGCTACAAAAAATGAACAAGATCCAAAAACTACTAATTGCCGGAGCATTTTTATTCTCCGGAACAGGTATTGCTCAGGAATTAAAACACTGCGGTACTACCGAAGCAATGAACAAACTATTTGCTGAACATCCTGAGATCTATCAGCAATATCTTCAGGAAGAAGAAGCTAACCGCTTAAAAGATCAGGAAGCCTATGCTCAAGGTTATCCGGGTATGAACAACCGTTCAGCTGTGCCATTATACACCATTCCTGTAGTGTTTCACATCATTCATCAGAATGGAACAGAAAACATTACTGATGCTCAGATCCATGATCAAATGCGTATTCTGAATGAAGATTACAGCAAGATGAACGCTAACAATGCAAATACAGTTGCTGCATTTCAAAGCATCTCTGCTGATTGTCAGATCGCTTTCAAATTAGCACAAAAAGATCCGAACGGAAACTGTACCAATGGTATCGACCGTATCTACTCTGCAGAAACAAATATTGGCGATGACGGCTCAAAACTCAATCCTTGGCCAAGAAACAAATATTTAAATGTTTGGGTAGTAAAAACAATTGATAACGGTGCAGCCGGATACGCTTATTTACCTGGAACAGCATTCAACCCGGCTACAGATGGGATCATTATCCTGCACAATTACATTGGTAGCATAGGAACAGGAAACAGTGTTGTTTCACACGCTCTAACACACGAAGTAGGACACTACCTGAATCTATTGCATTGCTGGGGAAATGGTAACACTCCTGGTGTTGCCACAAATTGCAGTGCAGATGACAATGTAACGGATACACCAAATACCATTGGCTGGACCTCTTGTAATTTAACAGGAGCTACTTGTGGAAGTGCTGTTGACAATGTTCAAAATTTCATGGAATACTCCTACTGCTCTACTATGTTCACTACAGGACAAAAGAACAGAATGCACAATGCACTTAACTCTTCTTCAGCACAACGAAATCAACTTTCAACCACAACCAATCTCACTGCAACTGGTCTTTCAACACCTGCTGTGCTTTGTGCAGCTGATTTCTTAAGCAACTCTTCAACAAACATTGTTTGTGCAGGAGATGATGTTACTTTTACAGATAACTCATGGAATGGTGATCCAACTTCATGGTCATGGTCATTCCCGGGAGGAACGCCTTCTACATCGGCCGATTCAAACCCAACCATTACCTATAACACACCGGGTGTTTATGATGTTTCCTTAACTGTTTCGAATGGATCCGGATCGGTGAGTACAACTAAAACATCTTATGTAATAGTAAACCATAATACAGCTCAATATTCGAATACGGTTTATTCTGAAGGTTTTGAAACAGCAACAATTCCAGGAACCGATTGGAATATCAAAAATATGAATAGTGGATCGAACACATGGCAAATTACCACTACTGCAGCTGCTACAGGAACGAATTCCGTTCGCATTTTAAATACATCTACCTCTGTTGGACATGTGGATGAGTTATTAGGACCATCTATCGACATGACACAAATTGCAGGTACCACTCCAACTTTAACATTTAAAGTGGCGCATGCTCAAAAAACATCAACATCTGCTGATAAATTACAATTCTATGTTTCTACTAATTGCGGAGAAACATGGGTATTGAGAAAGGCTTTAACAGGAGCTTCATTATCAACTGCAGGCGTAGTTGGTACTTCATTCGTTCCGAATGCAAGTCAGTGGGTAACTCAATCGGTTAACTTGAATGGATATACATCACAAACAAACTTATACTACATGTTCCGTTTCACAAGCGATGGTGGTAACAATATCTATATTGATGATATCAATTTAGCAGGAACACAAGTGGGTATTGAAGATGAAATTGCCAACAACTTAAACTTTAATGTATTCCCGAATCCTTCTACCGAAAATACAACCATCTCTTTCGACCTGATCGATAAATTGAATGTGGATCTTCGTGTATTAGATGTTGTTGGAAGAGAAGTTTCTGTGATCTACAGCGGCAATCTAAACAATGGAGAATACAAATACAATGTGAACGAACATGCTAAATTAGCAGCAGGTGTTTACTTCGTAAAATTAACCGTTGATAACCGCACATTCACAAAAAAATTGATCGTGGAATAATCCATCATTTCAAACACAAAAAAGCCCTTTTCTAATTTAGAAAAGGGCTTTTTTGTTGTTAGTTGTTAGTTAATGGTTGTTAGTCTTGAGTCATTCGCAATAATTCCACTTCATCCTTCATGCCTCAATCTCCAAATCATTGATCCTTAATTCCCTTCAATCCTCAATCTCCAAATCCTTAATCCTTAATTCCCTTCAATGCTCAATCCTCCAATCCCAAAATCCCAAATCCTCAATCCACATTCCCTATTCGTAATTCGTATTTTTCGTAACGATTCGTAGTTCGTTGATCATCAATCCCAAATCCAAAAATCATCAATCCCCCTTCACCAATCATCCCTCATTTATAATTTATAATCTATAATTTCCTAAACCGCTTCCGACACCACCTCTTTCACTTCAGGGATCATTCGTTTCAACAAACCTTCTATCCCCGCTTTCAAGGTGATCGTTGAAGATGGACAACCACTACACGCTCCACGCAACTGAACCGTAACAATTCCATCTACATAACTTTTGAAAGTAATACTTCCTCCATCGCCTTCTACTGCAGGACGGATATATTGTTCCAATATCTCCACGATCTTCACTTCAATATCGGTTGTAGGAGCCGCATGCTCCGTAAATACCTCTTTTTTCTCAGTGAATGTATTATCTACCGCAACCACCTGAGTTGGCAATTCAGTAATGATCACATTCCCTTCACTGATATACGTACGGATAAAATCACGCAACTCAAATGTGATATCTTCCCATTGGATCTTATCTACTTTTGTTACCGTAACAAAGTTCGATGCCATGAATACTGCCTTCACAAAAGGAAATTCAAACAATTTAGCCGCCAATGGCGATCCTTTTGTTTCTTCCTTTGAAAGATATTGTGCCGTTGCTCCATCTGTTACCAATAATTGATTGGCAACAAACTTCATAGAGGAAGGATTAGGCGTACTCTCCGCATATATAATAACAGGCTTTTTAACCAGTGTGTCCATCTTTTTGTAATTTTGTAAATGAATGTCAGGCAAAGATACTAAACATTTTAGTACCGCCTTTATAACAAACTATGAAGAAAAAAGTTGATTTTCTGATCATCGGATCAGGTGTGGCAGGATTAAGTTATGCGCTAAAGGTGGCTCCTTACGGAAAAGTGTGTATGGTAACCAAGGCCAATGAGGACGAAAGCAATACCAAATACGCACAAGGTGGCATTGCAGCCGTAATGGTGGGAACCGACAGCTACGAAAAACACATTCAAGACACCCTCATAGCAGGCGATGGCATTTGCGATGAAGAAGTGGTACGCATGGTGATCACCGAATCGACTGAAAGAGTAAAAGAACTCGTAGAATGGGGAGCACAGTTTGATAAGAACGAAAAAGGTGAATACGACCTGGCACGCGAAGGCGGACATTCCGAACACCGCATTTTACATCATAAGGACAATACCGGATTTGAAATAGAACGGGCACTTCTAGAAGCCGTTCACAAGCACCCCAACATTGAGATCTTTGATCATCATTTTGCCATTGATATTTTAACACAACATCATTTAGGCAAAGAAGTAAACAGCCGCACACCGGGAATTGAATGTTATGGTGCGTACGTGCTGAATTTAAAGACCAATAAAATTGAGACCATCCTTGCCAAAGTAACGCTCATGGCAACCGGAGGGGCCGGACATGTGTACAGCACCACCACCAATCCTACTATTGCTACAGGCGATGGCGTTGCGATGGTGTACCGTGCCAAAGGAAAAGTGGAAGGCATGGAATTTTATCAGTTCCACCCTACCTCCTTGTACAACCCGAATGAAAGTCCATCGTATTTGATCTCCGAAGCAGTGCGCGGACATGGTGGTATTTTAAAGACCATTGATGGCAAAGAGTTCATGCACAAATACGATGAACGCAAATCATTAGCACCACGCGATATTGTAGCACGTGCCATTGATAACGAAATGAAAACCCGTGGCGATGATTATGTGTACCTCGATTGCCGCCATATTGACAAAGACGATTTTATTCAACACTTCCCGAACATTTACCAAAAATGTTTGAGTTTGAATATTGATATTACCAAAGATATGATCCCTGTTGTTCCTGCAGCGCATTACATGTGTGGAGGAATTAAAGTAGATAAAACAGGCTTGAGCAGCATCAAGAATTTATATGCCATTGGAGAATGTTCCAGCACCGGCTTGCATGGCGCCAACCGTTTAGCCTCTAATTCATTGTTAGAAGCCATTGTGTATGCACACCATGCAGCACATGCAGGCATTGAAAATGCAAAAACAACCAATTACTGCGAAAGTATTCCCGACTGGGATGCTGAAGGCACAGCACATCCGGAGGAAATGGTATTGTTGATCCAAAGTTTAAGAGAAGTACAAACCATTATGAGTAATTATGTGGGCATTGTACGTTCCGACTTACGTTTACAACGCGCTTTCGACCGACTGGAGATTCTTTACAAAGAGAATGAAGCCTTGTATTTAAAAACCACCATTTCACCAAAACTATGCGAGTTGCGTAATTTGATCAATGTAGCGTATATAATTATCAAACATGCCCGCCAACGCAAAGAAAGTGTAGGCTTGCACTATTCTATTAATTATCCGAAGAAGTAAATCAATTCTTCCTACTAAATTCTATCCGTTTTTAAACGTTTATTAAACGTTTAAAAACGGATAGCAAAACATTCGCTTTTTATCCTTATTTTAGCCTAAACGCAATACGTACAATTAAAAAATATCAGCAATACGTTTAGCGAAATGTTAGGCGGCATACTTGTACAGACACCAAATAAGTTTATGGAATCTTAGAAAAATTGGCATCTAAACATAAAATCTCACAGACATGAAAACAAAATCTATTTTAACAATTCTCTTGGTGACTTTGACAACGTTCATCTTCA
>JAEUTU010000035.1 GCA_016786925.1 Bacteroidia bacterium | reverse complement strand
ACTTCAGATGGAGGATTGGGAACGATCACCTTTAATGGAACCGGAGCTCAAACATATTCAGTAGCATCAGGTGCTCCTCGTACTTGTAAAATTGCAGTAAACAAGACCTCGGGAGGTGTAAGCCCTGCAGGGGGTACCAATGATTTTTACATGCAAGGTTTTACTCAAACTTTGGGTGATTTTACAGCACCAACAGGCATAATGAATGTTGGAGGAGCTTTGCAAACCACACAAACGATCTTTTCTCATGTGGCCGGAACATTCACTCATAATAATGGAACAACTGTATTTAATCCCATTCAGAGTTCAGGTGCTAATGCAACTTATACTGTTGATATTATCAATACTACTGTGTTTAATAACGTAACTGTTAATGAAACTCAATCATGGGGAACTGCAACCCTTGCTTCTGGCGCAGGAGATACCTTGGATGTTGTAGATGATCTTGTTTTTACAGATGGGCGTTCTACTGCAGTTTTTGAGGTTGCTGGAAATGTGACTGTTCAATCTGGACATGATGGCGGGAATGGCTTGTTGATATTCAAAAATGGCAATAGTCAAAGCTTTGATTTAACAGGAGCTACCACCAATTTTGATGGTGATATTAAGGTAAGAAAAACAGCAAATAATGTTTCTCTAATGTCCGATCTTCAAATGGATGCAGCGAATCAAGATTTGTTTTTAGTTAAGGGTGATATGGTTGTACCATCTTTAAATATGATCATTATTGGGGATAATGTAACAGCTACAGGTGGTTCCGATTCGAGTTTTGTAGATGGTAGAGTGCGGAAAATAGGAAATGATGCATTTACATTTCCTATTGGGAAAAATGACACAGCTTATGCGCCTATTTCAATTACAGCTCCCACAAATGTTGCACATCATTTTACGGCTGAATATTTTCAGGTAGATCCAAATCCTAGTTATGATGTTACTTCAAAAGTCGCATCTTTAGATCATTTGAGCAGATGTGAATACTGGATTTTAGACAGAACAAACGGTGCCTCTAATGTTTTGGTAACATTGAGCTGGGGTGATAGAAGCTGTGGTGTAACTGCATTAGCTGATTTGCGTGTAGCTCGTTGGGACGGGACTCAATGGCAGGATCATGGGAATGGTTTAACGACAGGTACTACGGCATCTGGTACGGTTCGTTCTTCTGCCGCTGTTACCTCATTTAGTCCATTTACGCTTTCCTCAACCACTGTGAATAATCCATTACCAATAGAATTACTATCTTTTAATGCTATACCTAATGGCAAAAAAGTTGATTTAAATTGGAGTACGGCTTCCGAAAAAAATAACGACTTTTTTACTATTGAAAGATCTAAAGATGCACAATTATTTGAATTTGTTGCTCACGTGGATGGGGCAGGAAATAGTTCAGAGTTAACTGATTACGTTGCTGTTGATCCTCAACCATTTTCGGGTATTTCATATTACCGATTAAAACAAACTGATTTTAATGGAGAATATTCCTATTCTAGAATTGTTGCTGTTGAATTTTCTAGTTCAATTCAAGATTTTCTGATTTATCCGAATCCGGCTGATGCTCAAGATGGATTTATAATTGAGTTAAGCACTTTTTTTGAAACGTACGAATTAACGATAATGGATGTTGCAGGGAAGAAATTGTACGAATATAAAGGGAATGAACAACGGTTGCAAGTCAATGAAGAGTTTGCGCCTGGCGTTTATTTTATTCAATATTCGGATTCTGAATCAAGAACGATTAATAAGAAAATGATTATTAAATAGGTTAGAATATTCTTTTTTAGAAATTTGTATGCGTAGTCGCTTTGGTTATATTTTTTACGGTTTTATTGCTCTTGGTGCATCAGTTATTTTTGCATTTTGCATGGTTAGAATATACTTTTTCTAGCAAATTCGGATTCAAACTATTCTCAATAATTTTAAACATTGCTCTAAAGACATTCATTTGCTTTACGCTAATTCCATCTGCATACGGTTTAAACTTCTATAAAGTCCATTTTCTATCTGCATCAATTCTTCGTGCTTGCCGGTTTCTTTCACCACACCTTTCTCTATAACAATGATCTTGTCGGCTTTGCGGATGGTAGATAGCCTGTGAGCAATAACAATAGAGGTACGTCCAATCATTAATTTATCTAATGCTTCTTGTACCAAACGTTCCGATTCTGAATCCAGTGAGCTGGTAGCTTCATCAAGGATCAATATACTAGGATCTTTTAGCACTGCGCGTGCAATAGCGATGCGTTGACGTTGTCCACCTGACAATTGTATTCCGCGATCGCCAACAACAGTCTCAAATTTTTGAGGAAAACTGTCAATGAATTCTAAAGCATTTGCTTTACGGGCAGCTTCAATGATCTCTTGCATGCTGGCTCCCGGTTTGCCATATTCAATATTTTCTTTGATGCTACCTCCAAACAGCAGCACATCCTGCGGTACAATGGCCATATTCTCTCTTAATTCTGTCAGGTCGTATTCACTAGCATCTTTTCCATCGATGGATACAGTCCCTGATTTCGGATCATAAAAACGAAGAACAATAGAGGCAATGGTCGATTTTCCCGAACCACTGGGCCCAACCAAGGCAACGGTTTCTCCTTTGCTTGCTTTGAAAGAGATGTTATGCAATACCTGAAAATCGGGGCGTGTATCATAAAAGAACGAAACATTGTCAAATGAAATATCACCTTCGACTCTTTCTCTACTTTTATTATCTGTTAAGTTGATCTTTTCAGGTGTTCCATCAATAATATCCATCACACGCTCCGTAGCTCCTATAGTTCTTTGAATAGCAGCTAACTGATCAGCAATGCCACCAATTGATGCTGCCACGAATACGGTGTACATCAAAAATGAGATCATGTCGGTAGCAGAAATAACTCCTTCTAGAGTTAATTGGATGCCGTACCATACAATAAAGATGATCGCACCGAATAAACAAAAGATGATAAATGAAAAGAATGAACCTCTTGCAATACCACCTTTTATTGCAATTTGTTTTATCTCATTTACTTTGTTTTTGTATCTGTTGATCTCATAGCTTTCGTTGGTAAATGATTTGACATTGGCAATTCCTTGTAAGCTCTCTCCAACAATCACATTCGATTCGGCAACTTTATCCTGTGCTTCTTTTGACAATCTTCGTATATATTTTGCAAAGAATAGGGTTAATATGGCAATCACAGGGATGATGGCAAGCATAACCACCGCCATTTTCCAGCTCATGAAACAAATAATGATGATCCCACCCACAATAATGATCAATTGGCGTAAAAATTCAGCAATATTAGTGGTGAATGTGTCTGATATTTGAGTGATATCCGTTGCAATGCGGGAATTTAGTTCGGCTACCTGACGCTGAGAGAAAAAGGTCATAGGCATTTGAATTAACTTATTGTATGCCGCTTGTCGCATACTAGCCAGCATGTTTTCGGTAACACTAGTAAAGGTAACAACTCTAAAAAAAGAAAATACAGCTTGTAGAGCAAATAAAACCAATAGCTTGATGCCAGTATTGTTGGCGAAGTCAATCAATTCATCGCGACTGATCTCTTTTCGGGGACCGGAACCTCCAATTACTCCCATCAGATCACCCATTAATCTTGGGAATATGAGGGCAGTTGCTGCTGTGCCGGCCAAAAAGAACATTCCCAGGAAAAACTTCCACTTATGCTTGCCGATATATTTGAAGATCCGGAGGGTTTTCTTTAGATTTTCTATATTTAGCTTGGCTTTAGGGAGCTCATCACCGGGTTTTGCTTTTATTTTTGCCATAAATAACTGAAGTAATTAAGCTCAAAGGTAAGTATTTTGAAAGTTTATTGGATTTTTATTTAGAGAAGATGCAAATTATTTGTTTGTAGAATTAAAAAAGTTTCTATATTTGCATCCCGATTTGATAAAAATCCAGGGAATAACGAACATTAATGGGCTGAACCTAAGGGAGAGGCAAAAAAAATAGAAAAAATGAAACGTACATTTCAACCATCGCAACGTAAAAGAAAAAACAAGCACGGTTTCCGTGAAAGAATGGCATCTGCAAATGGTCGCAGAGTATTGGCTTCCCGTAGAGCTAAAGGAAGAAAGAGATTAACTGTGTCTGACGAAAAAACTCATAAATAGTAGATGATCGTTTTTTAATAATATAAAAGCCTTTCCGTTTTGGAAAGGCTTTTTTTTTGAAAACTTGTGAAAACATTTAATAAAAAAAGCTCCATTAATAAGTAATTTCGTTCGCGATAAAAGAGCTTTTTAGTCTGAAATCTAATATCTATAATCCAACATCTAATTATGCCTAGAGATAATTCCATAAAATCAGTACTAATCATCGGTAGTGGTCCAATTGTGATCGGACAAGCTTGTGAATTTGACTATTCAGGGTCACAAGCTGCACGTTCATTAAAAGAAGAAGGGATCAAAGTAACCTTGATCAATTCTAATCCGGCAACGATCATGACGGATAAGGTTACAGCCGAAAACGTCTACCTGTTGCCTTTAGAGGTAAAGTCGATTGTGAAGATCCTGGAAGAAAATCCTGATATCGATGCAGTATTGCCTACAATGGGAGGGCAGACAGCATTGAATCTAGCCATGAAATGTGATGAAATGGGCATTTGGAAAAAATACAATGTGCGCATGATCGGAGTGGATATCGATGCAATTGAGGTTACAGAGGATAGAGATAAATTCCGTGAACGCATGGAATCTATCGGTGTAGGAATGGCGCCATCAAAAATCGCTAAATCGTTCCTGGAAGGAAAAGAGATCGCTCAGGAGTTCGGATTTCCATTGGTGATCCGTCCATCTTTTACATTGGGTGGCAGTGGTGGTAGTGTGGTTTATCACAGAGAAGAGTTTGACGCAGCATTGAACAGAGGATTACATACATCACCCATTCATGAGGTGTTGATCGATAAAGCCGTTTTAGGTTGGAAAGAGTTTGAGTTAGAGTTATTGCGCGACAGTAACGATAATGTGGCGATCATTTGTTCCATCGAGAATTTTGATCCGATGGGAGTTCATACCGGAGACAGTATCACTGTTGCTCCGGCAATGACATTAGCGGATAGTACGTATCAGAAAATGCGTACACTGGCCATTAAAATGATGCGCAGTATCGGAAATTTTGCCGGTGGTTGTAATGTGCAATTTGCTGTGAATCCTGATGACTCAGAAGATATTATTGCTATTGAGATCAATCCGCGTGTATCACGTTCTTCAGCATTAGCAAGTAAAGCTACAGGATATCCTATTGCTAAGATCGCATCTAAATTGGCGATCGGCTATAATTTGGATGAATTGGAAAATCAGATCACGAAATCTACTTCTGCTTATTTCGAGCCGACACTGGATTATGTGATCGTTAAAATTCCCCGTTGGAACTTTGATAAATTTAAAGGTGCTAAACGTGAGTTAGGTTTCCAGATGAAATCAGTAGGAGAGGTAATGGGAATTGGTCGTTGCTTCCAGGAAGCTTTACAAAAAGCTTGTCAATCATTAGAGATCAAACGTAATGGATTAGGAGCTGATGGGAAAGAGGTAAAGAATCAGGATGAATTATTAAAAAGTCTGGAACGTCCAAGCTGGAATCGTTTGTTCCACATTTATGATGCGATCAAATTGGGCATCTCTATCAAAACTATTCAAAAATTAACCCGTATTGATCCATGGTTCCTGAATCAGATCGAGGAATTGATCCTGTTGGAAAACGAGATCTCTAAATATTCATTAAAAGAATTACCTCGCGAATTATTCTATGAGGCGAAACAAAAAGGGTATGCTGACAGACAAATTGCTCATTTGTTGAGATGTCTGGAAAGCGAAGTGTTCAATCGTAGAAATGAATTGGATATTAAGCGTGTTTACAAATTGGTAGATACTTGTGCTGCAGAATTTGAGGCGAAAACACCTTATTACTACAGCACTTTTGAAGATGAGAACGAATCGATCGCTTCTGCAAAAAAGAAAATTGTTGTTTTAGGAAGCGGTCCAAACCGTATCGGACAAGGGATCGAGTTTGATTATAGTTGTGTGCATGGTGTGTTAGCAGCAAAAGAATGTGGCTACGAAACAATCATGATCAATTGTAATCCGGAAACAGTCTCTACCGATTTTAACGTTGCTGATAAGCTCTATTTTGAGCCTGTTTTCTGGGAACATATTTATGATATCATCTTGAACGAAAAGCCGGAAGGTGTTATTGTTCAGTTAGGTGGGCAAACAGCCTTGAAACTTGCTGAGAAATTAGAAAGATACGGCATAAAGATCATTGGAACTGATTTCAAATCACTTGATCTTGCTGAGGATAGAGGACGTTTTTCTAATCTGTTAAAAGAGAACAATATTCCATATCCAAAATTTGGAGTGATTGAAGATGCTGAACAAGCAGTTGAATTGTCAAAAGAATTAGGATTCCCATTGTTGGTTCGTCCGAGCTATGTATTAGGTGGTCAATCAATGAAGATCGTGATCAATGAGCAGGAGTTAGAACAACATGTTGTAAATTTATTGAAAGATCATCCGGGTAATCAAGTATTGTTGGATCATTTCCTAGAAGGAGCGATAGAGGCTGAATCTGACTCTATCTGTGATGGTAAAGATGTGTACATCATCGGTATCATGGAGCATATTGAACCTGCAGGTATTCATTCGGGCGATTCATATGCTGTATTACCTCCATTCGACTTGAGTGAGAATGTAATGAAACAGATCGAGCAGCATACCAAAACCATTGCCTTGGCATTAAATACAGTGGGTTTGCTAAATATTCAGTTTGCTATTAAAGATGAGGTGGTGTATATCATTGAAGCTAATCCACGCGCTTCACGTACAGTTCCTTTTATCGCAAAAGCTTATGATGAACCATATGTGAATTTTGCTACGAAAGTGATGTTGGGTGAAAAGAAGGTGAAAGACTTTACATTCAACCCACGTAAAAAGGGTTATGCGATCAAGATCCCTGTATTCTCTTACGAGAAGTTCCCTGAGGTGAATAAAGAACTTGGTCCAGAAATGAAATCAACCGGTGAAGCCATTTACTTTATTGATGACTTAACGGACGAATATTTCCATAACATTTATTCAGAACGAAATTTATACTTGAGTAAATAATAAGAAAAAAGGCGAGCATTACTCGCCTTTTTTATGAATCATGCCTTCGTGTCCGTTTCTTGGCATCTTTTCCTTTTAACTTTTCGCGTTTTCCGGGTCCGCCTAAATTTACTTTTTTATTCTTTTCTTTTTTCTCATGGAAGGCAGCTCCTCTAGGCTCTGCTTTTTTTACTTCTTTTAAGTAATCGATATCGAATTTAGATTTTTCTTGTTCTTCTTCAATTAATGATTTAGAGATCTCGACTTCTTTTGGCATCTCTAATAATGTCATTTTTAATGACATTAAATTTTCAATGTTCTCTTGTCGCTTTAATTCTTTGCTGCCTACAAATGTAATAGCAATACCGGCTTTGTTGGCACGTCCTGTACGACCAATACGGTGAATATAATCCTCCGGAGCCTCAGGTGTTTCAAAGTTGATCACATGTGTAACATCTGAAATGTCTAAACCACGTGCTGCAATGTCTGTAGCAATTAAACCTCTGATATATCCTTCTTTAAATTGTTTAAGGACGTTTATGCGGTGTGTTTGTGATTTGGCTGAATGAATAATGCCAAAGCTTTGAGGAAAGATATAACTCATTTGTTCGAGCAATCGATCGGCCATTCGTATAGAATTGGTAAAGATCAAAACCTTGTCAATGTCGGGCTCTGTGCGGAACAAATGCTCCAATAAATTTACTTTTGTATAATAGTTGATCGAATGATAAGCTCTTTGTTCGATCTTGTCGAGTGGTGTACCGTGAGCCGCTATCTCTATTTTTATAGGCTGTTCAAAATACTGATTGATCAATATCTCTATTTCTTCGTTCAGTGTGGCTGAGAACAGAATGTTCTGGCGTTTATGAGGTAATGTTTCTAAGAACATGTTCAGCTGCTGTCTGAAGCCCAATCCAAACAATTGATCTACTTCATCGATCACCAATTTTTGGATCGATTTTAAACGTAATATTCCTGTTAATGTCAGATCGACCAATCGCCCGGGTGTAGCAACCAATATATCCAATCCGTTATAAACAAGTTGTTTTTGTGTTTTAATATTCGTTCCACCATAAATGCCATCGTAGCGAAGATTCATGTAAGGTGTCAATTTTTTGATCTCGGCAACTATCTGTAAAACCAATTCTCTGGTTGGAACAACAATCAATACTCTAGGGTGCTTTTGCTCTGAATAGCTTAACTGACGAAGTAATGGCAATAAATATGCGAAGGTTTTACCTGTTCCGGTTTGTGCTACACCAACCACATCTCTTCCCGACATGATCACAGGGAATGCTTTCTCCTGAATGGGAGTCGGCTGTATATAGTCAAGATCCTTTAAAGCATTTAATAAAGGTTTGTTCAGATTTAACTCTTCAAAGGTCATGTTGAAATAATTTGTCGCAAAGGTAGTGTATTATCGGCAGCTAAAACAGTCAAGGGCCTTGTTTTAGGATATTTCATCCAGCAATGCTTTTAGTTCTTTGCTTTTATCAGGATAGCCCAGTTTCTCGTAGGATGTGATCAAATTACGGAGTAATCTTTTAATGATCTCTAAATTAGAGCAAGGCTCGTAAAACATTTCGAGATTATCGAGTTTTAACTGCTTTAAGAATGCATCGATCTCTCTTTTGCTGAATACCGCGCCTTTGCTGAAAGGATTGATATAGAAGAGAACATTACTTCCCACTTCACCTTCTGTGGAAGGAACACCCATATGTTCCGTGTCAACATAGCATAAGATGAAATGCTCCGGTAAATTAACACCATAGATCGGGATCTCTAGACTCTGTGATATGATGGTATAAATGATCGAAAGGAGTAGTGGATTCCCTTTTTTGCTTTCTAAAACATTGTTGATATAGGAGTTTTGAGGTGCATGATAATTGGTGGTATTCCCACTAAAATTATGCACATCAAATAAAATGTGGTTGATGATCTTCACCTTTTCAAGTGCTGTCAGATTATCATTTAATTCCAGCCAAACATCTTGTTTTATTTGTTCGATCTGCTTTTTGATCTTTGCAAAATCAATATCAGGATATTGATATTTGGCAATCAATAATGCACCTTCCAATAAATTTTGGTGATGTGGTTCCGACCATTCTTTCAGGGCCTCTTTGATCAGGTCGTATTGAATCTGGTGAATAATGTTTTCAATACGGTTTTGAATAAGGGTATCGAACGAATGTTCCCAAGCATCCTCTAAAACAGGAATAACTTCTTCGCCCAGCGATAGGAAGCGCATACTGACTTCCTGATAAACGTTTTCATCCGGGTCGTCCAGTAAACTGATGAGGGCATTCAACTCCTGTTTGTTCATAGAGTGCATATGTTACAAACACAAAAATAGACGCCCACCCGATGGTAAAATGGTCTAGGGGAAAGAAGATTTCAACCTTACTTTGTTAATCTCTCTAAAACTAGCTGTATTAAATTCTCTACAGCAGGGTGGTAATCTTTGCTATATTTTTTAGCCACTCTATTCGCTATAATAGCACAAATGGTGCAGGTTTCAT
>JAEUTU010000019.1 GCA_016786925.1 Bacteroidia bacterium | reverse complement strand
CAGTTGCGCCTGTATCTCCTGTTGCTCCTGTATCTCCTGTTGAACCTGTGGCGCCTGTATCACCCGTTGCGCCTGTATCTCCTGTTGAACCAGTTGCGCCTGTATCACCCGTTGAACCTGTGGCTCCGGTATCTCCCGTTGAACCTGTTGCTCCTGTATCACCCGTCACACCTGTTGCTCCTGTATCTCCTGTTGAACCCGTTGCTCCTGTATCACCTGTTGCGCCTGTGGCTCCGATATCTCCTGTTGAACCTGTCGCTCCGGTATCACCCGTTGAACCTGTTGCTCCGGTATCACCCGTTGCACCTGTTGCTCCTGTATCTCCTGTTGAACCTGTGGCTCCGGTATCTCCTGTTAAACCTGTTGCTCCTGCATCTCCTGTTGAACCTGTGGCTCCTGTATCACCCGTTGAACCCGTTGCTCCAGTATCTCCTGTTGCGCCTGTGGCTCCTGTATCACCTGTTGAACCTGTGGCTCCGGTATCACCCGTTGAACCTGTGGCTCCGGTATCTCCCGTTGAACCTGTTGCACCTGTATCACCCGTTGCACCTGTATCTCCTGTTGAACCCGTTGCTCCGGTATCACCTGTTGCTCCTGTATCACCTGTTGAACCTGTTGCTCCTGTATCACCCGTCACACCTGTTGCTCCTGTATCTCCTGTTGAACCTGTTGCTCCTGTATCTCCTGTTGAACCGGTGGCTCCAGTATCACCCGTTGCACCTGTAGCGCCTGTATCACCCATTGCACCTGTGGCTCCGGTATCACCTGTTGAACCTGTAGCTCCGGTATCACCCGTTGCACCTGTTGCTCCTGTATCTCCTGTTGAACCTGTCGCTCCGGTATCACCTGTTGCTCCTGTATCACCTGTTGAACCTGTTGCTCCTGTATCACCCGTCACACCTGTTGCTCCTGTATCTCCTGTTGAACCTGCTGCACCCGTACTTCCGGTTGCACCTTGAGCGCCAGTCGCACCCGTATCACCCGTTGCCCCATTTAAGCCATTTGCCCCAGTCACACCCGTAGCACCGATAGCACCCGTAGCACCTGTAACCCCGGTTGCACCTGTACTACCCGTACTTCCTGCATTACCAGCTGTCTTAGCATAAAGTGCATAAGGCACACTCATCATTTGAGTTGTACCCATTGCCACATAACCAGCACCTCCCAAATCATCAATTTCAACTTGTAAATATTTATTACCAACCGCCCAATTTATTGCCGGGAATGTCCCAACCGTTGGTGTTCCACCTCCTATTACGAGTGTAAATAATCCATAAGCATTAGTAGTGACACTTGTGTGTGTTTCTTGATAGACGATTGTTCCTGTGGAAGTACCATCATGAATGGAAAAACGAACATTCAAAGGCGCGTTAGCCAAAGCAACCCCGGTTGTATTTCGAGCAATTGCCTGATAATTTATTCCTTCAGGTGGTATTTGAGCGTAAGTATCAATGCAGAATACATTGAGAATAATCAAGAGTAGTAGAATTTTTTTCATGTGTTATCTATCAAATAAAACAAAATATCTAAAAGCCTTTATCCATAAGGCTTGTATACAAAGTCAAAAAAAACAAAATAACGCAACAAGTCCAACTTAACAAGCAGACTTTTTGGGCAGGATAAAAATAGACAAATTCATCTAATTTCAAACAAAAACCAGGAAAAAAATGAGAAAAAAATGAGAAGACTAAAGTGGTAATCTTTAATTAATCTGAACCCCAATAATCAGAATATCATCAACTTGATCAAGAGGCCCTCTCCACTCTTCAATTGTTTTATTGAGAATGTCTCTTTGTTTATGGATTGGATGCTTATGAACACCTAAAAGTAGATCTCTGAAATGACTCGCCATGAATTTTTTTCCATTGGGACCACCAAATTGATCGGCATAACCATCAGAGAAGATATAAATACAATCTCCTTTTTGAAGTGGTATGGTATGATTTGTGAATTTTTTCTTTTCTTCACCTAAGAATAAACCTATTGGGAATTTGTCCGCCTTCGTTTGGATCAATTCTCCATTTCTAATTAGATAAAGTGGATTATAAGCTCCCGCATATTGAAGCTCCATTTTTTTATAATCGATAGAGCAAAAAGAGAGATCCATACCATCTTTGGCTTGTGCCGCATCATGACCGTGGTGGAGCGTTTCACTTACTCCATCATTCAATGCATCCAAAATACTTGCAGGAGTAGAGTATTGATTATTGGCGACAGCCTGTTTTAAAATATTATACCCTACAATACTCATAAAGGCACCCGGCACACCGTGACCTGTACAATCTACAGCGGCAAACATACTCTTTCCATCTTTCTGATCCACCCAATAAAAATCGCCACTAACAATATCTTTAGGCTTGTAAAGCACAAATGAGTCGGGGAGAATTTTTTTCACTAAGCTATCCGGAGGCAATATCGCTTCTTGAATACGTTTAGCATACTTTATACTATCTGTAACATGTTTGTAAAGGACCTCTAACTCCTGGTTCTTGATCTCTATCTCTTCTTTCTGACGAACAACCTCTTCTGTTCTTTCTATTACCTTCGCCTCCAAAACACGTTCATTCTCTCTTAGATCTTCACGCATCTTTAAGAGTGCTGCACCCAAAGTATCATCTTTACTGAGCGGTCTGTAATGTGAATCAAAATTACCAGAACCTACTTGTTTGGCAAATTCAGTTGTCCTACGCATACCATCCACTAAATCATTCAAAGCGATAGACATATCACCAATTTCATCGTTTCTATCTTTGATCCTTTCTTCGGGAAGCACACCACGTCCCATAGAAACCAAGATTTTCTTTAATTGTTGAACCGGCCGAACAATCGTCCTAACGGTATAGGAAGCAATTACGATACCTCCTATAGACAATATAATTCCTAACCAAATAACGATCTTTTGCAAAAACGAGAACGAGCTAAGCATATCGTCTGAATTAGATAAGGCATTTGAGTTTTGCTTATCAATCAAACTGATCAGATTGTCATTGATGACTTTAAACTTCACATCCAACTCTTCAAAAGGGAATAGCGCTTCAAACTTAATCCCTACATCATTATACGACTCAAAATTATTCAGTTTGGACATGATATCGTCCTCATAACTTTTGAACATTTGATCGATCAACGATAAGATCGCATCAACACTTTGTTGTTCTTCAACATTCCAAGTAGTTGAGTATTTTTTGATCTTTTCTTTAAGTTGCGGATATTCCTCCGCTAGAATTTTCCGGAGAGCTTTTTTGTCAGATGCATCATCACCTGTCTGAACATAATACCATTTTGTGATTAGTAACTTAGACCTATTGAGGAGATTGTCTAATTCTTTAAGAGTAGCTACAGAGGGGTTAAAAACTTCTGTTACCTGATCTGTCTTTTTACGGCTATCATTTAGGGTAACATTGGTAAGCAAAAAGGCGATAATTACCAAGAAAATAATTATACCAAAACCTAAACCTATTTTTTTACCAATTGTAAACCTAAAATTCATACGAGCTACGAGCAAGGCTTTCGCCTGTACTATTTTTGTTTTTCAATTTCTTCCAATTTCTGTTTGAACATATTTGACTTGTCAAATTCATTCAAACTAAAATAGATACCGGACAAACCTAACAATGTTTCTTTACGCTTAGGGTCAAGAGAATAAGCCTTTTCCATAAAAGGAAGAGACTCCTTGAATAATTTGATGGAATTATCTTGAATATCACTCAAGGCAACAATATCCAGATCATAATCAGACTGATTGATCAGATTTACTGCTTGGTTATAGTATAAAATGCCCATGTTATAATTAGCGCTGATATTATTAGGATCTAACTCTAACACCTTATTAAATGCACCTTTAGCCAAATTCAAAAACTCAATTTTACCCTTTCTATCTGACTCGAAAATTTTGCTGTAAACAGAAGCTATAGCCAAATTAAAATCAATATTTTTCTGCTTTAAATTTTCAGGAGAATTATCAACCAATGCGTAGTACTGCAAAAACTTATTAAAATTATCGATTGCGATCTTGTAATCAACAGCATCTAAACTCGCACCGGCATCGTTATACAATGTAGTTGCTAAATACTTGATATTCTTGATGTTTTCTTGAACGTTTTCTTGAGAAGTATCAACGGAAAGCGATTTTTTAAATGAATTTAATGCTTCTATCCTTGAAATGGATTGACGATCTGCTTTTTCTTTTTGATTATAAATTGACTTGTAAACAAAACCTCTTAAATACCAAGCTTGTCCATCATTAGATGTTTCCGGATGAACAACAGCTGCGTCAATTGTAGCTTTGGCGCTATCAAGCTGACCTTGCTGCAAGAACGTATAAGCCGCATTCACCTTTGATTGCTGCGCATTCGACCACACTGCTACAAGTAGCAGAAGTGTCAAAATGATGGTTCTTTTAAATGGTAACATCTTAATTATTATGTAAATATATAAAAATTTTATTTAACCGCTACAGCCATCTCAACTAATTGAGCTGCAACCTTTAATTTGTACTTTTCAATATTGCCCTTATTCAACTCTATTTTCTGCTTATTTTCAACAATTATAAAGTTAATTGCTGCTCCTTTGGCAGCTAAGCCCTCTTTGTCCGTAACGATCAACGCACTCTTTCCTTTTACTTTTGTAACTACATCAGCTAATTGTGAAGACTTATCCGATAAAATATAAACGATATGACAAGCAGCGGCATCTGCTGGAGATGAAATGTTTTTAATATCAAACTTCTGAGAGCCAACTGTTTTGGCTGCAGCCATTTTATTCAACTCTCCCAAAAGAGCTGTATTCGTGCCTAAAACACCTACCACAAAGTTCCCTGATTTGTATTCTTGAGGCCATTCTATATATTTTGTAAAATTATAGATATAAATGGCTTTGATCTTTGCATTCGCCTCTTCCCCCTGGTCGGGAGCAATCATTGCACGCGTTACCAACAAGGCAACAGGCAATATAAGTATGAGGATCATTTTTTTCATGCTTGGTAGATCAAAACAAATAGTGTTCCAATTTTTTTAACAATTACAAATATACATTTTTTTGGATACACCACTCCCCAAGTTTTTGAGATTTTTCAATTATTCACACGTCAGCTAAAATGACTATTTTTGAAAAGGAAAATGAAGTTAGAGGAACTACATACACTTGATGACCTTTCACTTGTTCAGCAATACAAACTGACAGGTGACAACAACTGTGTTGGAATACTCTATAAAAGATATACGCATTTGATCTTCGGTGTGTGTATGAAATATCTAAAGAACGAAGACGATTCACAGGACGCCTCTATACAGATCTTTGAGAAATTACTGTTGGACCTAAAAAAACATGAGATCCAGCAATTTAAGGCATGGCTTCATATGGTTTGCAAGAATTTTTGTCTTATGAAACTTCGTTCAGATAGCTCTAAATTCAAAAATTACCTTGAATTTCAAAAAGATAGTGAAGTGATTATGGAATCCAGTTATGAACTGCATCTTACTATCGAAAATAACAATAAAGAGACTCAATTAACTTTTATGGAAGAATGTATTGAGCATTTAAATACAGAACAACGCATTTGTGTAGAGCTATTTTATCTTCAAGAAAAAAGCTACCAGCAAGTGGCAGATGAAACAAACTTTAGCATGAATAATGTAAAGAGTTTTATACAAAACGGTAAACGAAATTTGAAAAATTGCATTGAAGCAAAAAGTTCAAGTAAATAATGAGCAAAAAATTAGAACATATTATCTATAATTCATCTGAATGCATTCCGGAGCAAACAATGTTTAATTACATTGATAAAAAATTAAGTCCGAAGGAAGAGCATGAAGTGGAGAAGCATTTAATCGACTGCGAACTTTGTTCTGATGCTTTAGAAGGATTATCATTTACAAAAAATCGTAGCAGGATCACTTACATTAAAAACGAAGTAGATAAGCGTCTGGCTAATTCTTTGCAAAAGGAAGAAACAAGAATAGTTTCCTTCAATATTAAAACTGTTTTTGCTATTGCAGCGAGTGTCTTATTACTTATTGGCTCAATATTCTTATTCAACCTATTCTTTTCGCCCAAAATGGAAATGAAAGATGTGGCACTTAATGCACCCAAAGAAATGGAGGCCGAAGAAAGTCCAGCGTCTGCTGTTATGACCGACTCCAACTCGATCGCATCTGAGACCAATGCAGAAAAACAACCATTAGCAGAGGATGCATTAGAACAAACTGGTCAAGAACAAGCAAAGAAGCCTGACTTCAAGTCCAATGTAACTACCGGAAGTTCAGTAGCTGAATCGCCTGTAGAAGGACTTACAACAACAGTAACGATAGCAGATGAAATGGCAGCAAGTGACCGGGAAGAAAATGAATATAAAAAATCTGAATCAGCTCAACGATCAGATGATCTAAAGGCAGGGGCGAAACAAGACATGAGCGGAGAAGTTGATGCTCTCAAGAATAATTCATTTGGCTGGTCGGCAATAACTACTGCTCCAAATGCTAATCAAGAAACAGAAGCAAAAGAAAAAGCAAAAGAAGTGGAATTAAGCAGAGTTGCTAAAAATAAAGCAGAGAAAAAAACTGCTGATAAAAAGGCGACTACTAAACAAGAGGCTGCATACGATCAGACAGTTGCGGGAATACCACCATCATCTGCTTTTCAAAAAGACTTGGACAATACTACTTCTGAAAATCAAAAATCATTAGAAGAAAGCAACATTCCATCTTCTGCCGACTCCATCATTTTTGTTACAGATGAAATGCCTGAATTTCCGGGAGGTGGAATTGAAATGATAAAATTCATTTCCAAAAATTTTAATTACCCAAAAAGTAATCTTGAACAAATGCCTTCAACAACGAAAATATACGTTGAGTTTATTGTAACAAAAGAAGGAAACATTAAAGATGCTAAAGTGAAGAAAGGTATTAATCCTGAACTGGACAAAGAAGCGCTGCGTGTTATAAACTTCATGCCTCAATGGAAGCCCGGCAAACAAAATGGGAAACCGGTAAACGTAAAAATGAATGTTCCCATTCAGTTGGAATTCAAATAGGACGTTTTCAACAAGACACCATTAATAAATTATTAGAACGAAAAGATCAACCCTCTAATTTCATGCTACTTTTGAAAAAAGCATGAAATATGACTACTAATTGCAAGCATAACTCGTTTCTATACTCGCTTGTGATTTTTATTCCCATCCTTCTAACAACTTCCTGCCGCTCAAGCAAGGAGGCAAGTGTAAAAGAAAAACCTGACGAAAAAATAGTCGAGCTCAAGGCTAAATATGCCGGTATTTTGGGCATAGGTACCGAACAGATCAGCAATGTAAAACTCTATCAATTTATTGACGAATGGTATGGAACACCTTACAAGTATGGTGGCAAAACAAAAGATGGTGTTGACTGCTCCGACTTTACGGCCATTTTATGCGAAACTGTTTACAACAAAAAGGTTGAAGTTCCTTCCAGTAAAATTTATTCCATGACCCAAGCAATTGATCTGAAGGATATACAAGAAGGCGACCTCGTGTTTTTCAAGATCGAGAGTAGTAAAATATCACATGTAGGTGTTTACTTACAGAACAATAAATTTATTCATGCCAGCACAAAAAAAGGAGTGATCATTAATGATCTGAATGAAGCATATTATAAAAAATATTTTTACAAAGCCGGAAGACTAAAATGACATCGGAGAAAATCTGTCATCAAATACGAATCTTAACAAAAATAGCGGCATGGGGCTGTCTGGCCAGCATGTTGTTATGTTATCCGCTGTGGTTGAACGAGCGGATGTTTCCTACATCACCTGTGTTTGATCTACTGCCTCCCATCGCTCATCCACTCGACTATATCCTTTTAGGAATAACAGTTCTAACATTACTCATTATTGGCATCATAAGAAATCCACAATATTGGATCGTACTATTTCTAACCGAAGGTCTCCTGATGGCTGTTTATGATCTCAACAGATGGCAACCCTGGTTCTATCAATACATGCTGATGTTTTTTGCCTTGGCATTTTTTAATTATCGTTGCGATGACACAAAAAAACTAAATGCTCTTTCGAGTGTTTTTAAATTAATGATCGCTGCTGTTTATTTCTGGAGTGGATTGCAAAAATTCAATTCCAACTTTTTAAGTGATACATTTCCATGGCTCATGGAACCGATCACACAGCATTTAGGAGAAAACAGCATCAAACATTTCCGGATGCTGGGCTTAGCTTTCCCATTAATTGAATCGATCAGCGGAATTATGTTACTGATCAATCCTATCAAAAAAATGGGATTAGTCCTTATCATTTCTATGCATGTATTTATTCTATTGGTGATAGGCCCATTCGGGCATAACTACAATTTTGTTGTCTGGCCATGGAATGTTGCAATGATCTTATTCAGTCTAACTTTATTCAACAATGAGGAACCATTCGATTTTATGAACATCCGCAATATGTTGCGATATCATTTCACAAAGATCATACTTATCCTCTTTGTTCTTTTGCCTCAATTAAATTTCTTTAACCTTTGGGATTCCTATCTCTCTCATAATTTATATTCAGGAAACACTGCTTCGGGAGATCTTTATTTCACAGACAGTGTTAAACAACATCTACCCGAGCAAATTAAAAAATATGCAACAATTTCCGACAAAGAATATGTTATCCCGATCAAATACTGGTGCATGAAAGAATTGGGAGTACCTGCCTATCCAGAGAAAAGAAACTTCGAATCGGTAAGAGATCATTTTTACAAGTATAGTTCCGATTCCAGCCATATTTATTTGATCGTCACTCCCAAAACAAAATTAAACGATGAAAAAAATCAATAAAGGACTTATTTTATTGAGGGGATTACCGGGAAGTGGAAAAACAACCTTAGCGAAACTCTTGAGCGAAGAAGGAAAGTATCCGGTTTTCTCTATCGACAGCTATTTTACAGATCCTAAGACCGGAGTTTACGATTTCAGATTCGAGGAAAATCATATTGCCTACAAAAAGTGTGAAGAAAACACAGAAAAAGCACTCAAAGACGGGGTTAACAAGGTATTTATCGATAATACATTCACCATTGAGTGGGAAATAGAGCCCTATTTCGCACTTGCAAAAAAATATGATTACCCGATCTTTGTCATAACGGTTGAAAATAGGCATGGAAACAACAATGTTCATGGGATCTCCAATGAACAATTAACAAAAATGGCCTCCAAATACAAGGTAAAATTGCTGCCCGAAAACTAAAAATTTGATAAAAATTGTTTAGGCTATTTGGACAAAAATTTTAATTTTGTCTGAGTAATAAAAAAATCAATGGAACAATTATATATAGCAGCAACTCAGGAAACACCTGAGATCAATTTCGACCCCAAATCAGGTAAGTTTTCTATTATAGGACGTTCATACCCTTCTGATTCAGCAGAATTCTATCAACCGGTCAACACTTGGCTAAATCAATATATCTTATCACCTAACAATACAATTGTTGTAGAGATCAATGTTGAATATTTTCATTCTGTTTCCGTTAAATTTTTAACGAACATCATTAAGAAATTCATCAAATTAGAATCTCCAACTACATCTGTATCTATTGTTTGGTACTTTGAAGATGATGATGATGACAATATTGACTTAGGAAAGAGTATTGAAAGAGAAACTAATTTCAAATTCACCTATGTGGTGCTTGAGCAAGACTAATTACCATTTATAGCAGATCGCTACACTTATTTTTCCCCTTTTCTTAAAACGGTATTTATTAGAAATTTTAAATACCGTTTTTTTTATCCATACAGATTTCCTTCTTCTATTAAGCTGATTATAAACAGCAGAACCATTTCCATTAAGAGATCGATCTACATGCTGTTGCTGCTCATCCTCTCTATTATCAGAAACATCATTCCTTTGTATGTTTTCAGAACCGTTCAACATTGCAAACTCCTTATCCGCCAATTCTTGCATCTTATGACAAGGACAATCCGGATTCCTTGGATCGTTAATATCGTATTGCTGTGCATTTGTTTTTAATACAGATAGAAACAAAAAAAACAATAAACAAGTAGTAAGGCGTTTCGCCTTACTACTTGTTTGAATATCAAAAACTATCGTTCTCATGTTAGCCTTTTTTAATGGTTATCTTTTCCATTCCGGCCCATGTTTTATACTCATTCGTATAGTATAAGTATGCCGATGAAGCAGGAGCATCATACACACCAGGCATTTCCGCTTTCAGATCAAGATTGATCTCTTTTACTGCATTCGGAGCCATTCCACGGTAGTAGATCGCAATGTTGTTTCCTTTCATTTCATAATAATCGAACACATGTTTTTCCTGCATTTCTTTTAATTGCCATGGTTGAACAGTAAATCCTGCAGGAATACCAATAATTGCCATTGCACTTGGAACATCCGTTGATTTTTTATTAGTAACAGTTGCTTTCATACGAACCGTTTCTCCAACTTTTGCTGTATTGGTAGCCAGAGTTGTTTTCAGATCAACCACGCATTCCTTATCACTGTTTGGTAAAGATGTACTCCAATTTACTGCAACTGAATATGGCAATGGAGTTTTAACGCCTACGTATTTTACTTTTATGTCGTGCTTCCCTTCTACGCTTAAATACTCTTCTAATCCAGCTATTTCAATGGCTCCCTTATCCCCTGCTTTATAATTTTTTTCTGCCACTTTTTTACCATCTACAAAAATATGGATAGCACCACTTTCCGTTGTTTTTTTGCTAAACTTAGCATATTCTGTTAGTGCTTTAAGCGCTAAAATGGTTCCCTGAGTAGAGCTAAAAACACCGGACCCACTGCGGGAACTTACCAAGTACTGAACGGCATCATTCATCGCTACTGCTTCTTTACCTGATGATTTCAACATACCCATAATAGAAAGAGCTGTTGTTTCAATTGTCAAAGAGCGACCTTGTGAATAAGTGATAGAATGTGTTGAACCTGTAAAGCTTCCATCCTTTGCTTGTTTCGATAACAATGCAGTCATTGCTTCATTTGCTTTTGTAGTTTCTTTTAAGCTATAAGCAGCATTCACCATCATTGCAAGCATATATGGATCTTTAGTATCCATTGCTTTTTTATAAGAGCTATCAAATTCTTTTTTGATATCCGAATAACCAGCCTCAGCCAAAGCATAAACAATGTAAGCATTCAAAATATCTGCACTGATCCTTCCGAAATCGTGATACGCATGAGACTCTCTTAAGAAACCACCATTTCCATCCTTACGCTTCATCAACCACTCAGCAGTTCTATCCAGCATTTTTTGATCAATATCTGCTCCTGCATTTTTCATATCAGCAAATTCCATGATACCGTATGCTGTTAATCCCTCATGTGCAGGATCAGCACCAAACCATTCATATCCTTTACTTTTTGATTCAAAAGTTACTAATCGTTTATAACCTCTGTTCAACAGATCAATAGCACGCGACATTGTTTTGTTATCTTTACTATCAGACGTTTTCAGGTAATCCAACACCATTGCATTTGGATAAGCAGTGCAAGATGTTTGTTCAAAACAACCATAAGGCTCTTGCAAAATTCCTTCCACACCTTTCATTAGATCAGAAACTACATTTGGAAATGCCGTGAATGTAGCTTTAACAGATCCGTTTACCACATGATCTAAATTGAAAGAATATTCTTTTTCAACATCCTGTGAAGAGAAAGATACTTGAGCCGGAAATCCTTTCGGAGCAATTTTAATTTTTTGTGTAAAGGCATCACCCAATCCACAAGCTTTAAAGCTGATCGTGAAATCGCCATAACCGATCTTATCCAACACTTTATAATCTAAATAGATCGTTTTTGCTTTACCCGGCATGATCGTTTGTACTGTAGGGATTTGAACCAATGCTTTTAATCCATCAGGAGCAATGATTGACAATGCACCACCCAATGGTTTATCCGTATTATTTCTCAAAGTAAGTGGGATCGATACATTATCTTCCGTAGCTACTTCCACCGGTATTTTTGTGGTCATTGCAAAAGGCAATTGTGTAAACATTGTTTCCTCTGCTCTACCAATTGTACCATCACTTGCCACACCTTCGATGGTTGTTCTAAATGAAGTAATATCATCGGATGTATAGAACTCAACTGTTTTTGTTCCTGTTTTATCAACTTCTACAGATGGGTTCCAATAAATGGTGTTTCTGAAATCAGTACGCATCTCTACATTTTCTTCTTTATCATATACAGGAGCCGCAAACTGACGTGCACGATAATAGGTAACTAATTGCTGTTGATCATTATCCCACATCGCTTCACCATTAGCTGCCTTAGAACGATTCGCAGCAAATCCAAATGCATTAGAACGGTCATCTTTTAGATCTTTTTTTACATCCACTTGTTCTTTTGCTACTTCCTGTTTTTGATTTTCTTCTCTATGCTTTTGTTTTAAAGGAGCCACAAAAGGCATCGCTTTACTTTTCTTTTCTTTTACTTCCAAAGCTTTTCTCGGACGCTCCATCGCTATATCTTCTACCATAGCTCCAGCACCTTCCTGTGCCATCGGGACCATCTCATCCATATCTCTTACAGAGCTTTTTGAAACAGGCATATTGTATTTGTAGTAATTATTATAATACTGATTGTTATACAAATACATCATTAAATTTTGATTGTAGTTAGTTACATACTGCGCTTGTGCAGAGTAATTGTCGGCACTATAGGTTAATGTAACCGGTGTGGTCAGATCCAATTTATTGAAAATGAATTTACCATTTTCATCGGTTTGATATTCAGCACCGTTATTGATCTTGATCTTAGCATTTGGAATGATCTTCCCGGTGTAATAATCGATCACCGTTCCGGCAACAATTGCTCTTTCACTAGCATAAGCTACCGCAGGAACAGGCTCTGCAATTATCTTCTCCCAAGTAAAATGTCTCCAACCTGATGTCATTAATAAATGATCCAATGCTTCATCTGCTTTTGCTTCTTTTTTGCTGAAATAAAATGCAGGTTCTTCTACTTTTTCTTTCAGATCCTCTTGCAATAAAAGTTGTGAAAGGATATTACCTGTTTTGTCATCAGCAAAAGACAAGAACTGATCATTCACTACTGCCATAGATAAAGTAGCGGGCATAGGCATTCCACGTTCATCTTTAACACTAATCACCATTTTTACTTTTTCGCGTGGAAGATATTTTTCTTTATCCGTTTCAACACTGATAGCAAGCTGTTTGTTCTTATTTACAAAAGCCAAACGTTCTGCTCTTTCAATTCCTTTACTATCGAACAAGGTTATTTGAGCCACCCCAACAGGGAAATTCGAAGTAGGGAACGTGATCGTATTAGCACCTTTTTTTGCATCTATCACTGTTGAATAATACATTTTCCCTCTTACTTGCGCTACTAAAGAAAGTTCTTCGGTTTCGGTTGTATTTACATTAACAGAAACTGAATTTTTATGTGCATCTACATTAAGCACATAACCACGAGGCAAGGCTGCAGGCAACTCAACAGTTTCTGTAATATTTTCAGGCTTGGTGATCTTAGCAATGTATTTCTCACCTGATTTAGGAGTAAGATCAAAAGCGCCCATTCCCTGATGAAAACTGCTAAATGAAGCAACTTTTACACCTTTTTCATTAAGGATCTCTCCTTCAATATCAGCAGGTTTTCCAAATTCATTCAAAGCTCTGAATGCTACTTTACTTTGTAGGCCAGACACCAAATCTCCACCTTCAGGGAATAATTGCAATTTGATCTTATTTAAAACAATAGGAATAGAGCGGGAAATACTTTCAGTGCTTCCATTATAATCGATCATCACGTTCAAGAGTCCATCATTTGTTTTTAGATCTTTCGGCAAATTAAATTTTATGTATTGAATTCCATCCTGGTCGGTGGCATCTGCTTTTGTAAGAATTGATTGTCCGTTCAGGTTTGCCACAAATTTGATGGCATGACCACTTAATGGCTTGTTCTCATTGGTATTCAATTCAATTTTAGCAATTACCTCATCGCCAGGACCGAAAGCCTTACGTTCAAAGTCTAATTTCATTTTTAGATTTGGTAATACCACATCCTGCACTTGCAGTTCTTTTTCAAAAGCTTTTTCAGGATCTTCATTTTTCATCCAGTTGGTATATGCACGCACTTTATAGATCCCACCTAATGCTTCCTGATCCAAAGACAGATCGCCTGCCGCTACACCATTTTTAGCGATCAAATTCAGGGAGCGTTCAACAGTCCCTTTGGGATTTAAAAATTCCACATGAACAATGTCACTTTTAGTAGAGGGTTTTAGTGAAGCACCATCACGCACAAAAACGCTGAACCAGATATTATCTCCGGGTTCATACATTGGCTTGTCAAATTGAAGATAGATCCTATCCTGAGGTAATTGTTCCTGGTAAGCGCTGAGCTTCTTTTTAATGGAACGGATAAAATCATTCTCCATGGCCATTTGATAATAACTCCCTGGCGTAATAAAGGCCAGAAGCGATAGCGCAGCAGCACCCAGTGCTACTGTTCCTACCTTTTTAAATGTTCTTTTTTTCTGCTGCATAATATTAAGTTTTTAATGATTTTTTCGTGATTCTGATAAGAAGATGCAGCCGATTTTAAGATTCCATAAAGACTGGGAATTTTTTTTATATTTAAACTGAAATGGCAAACATGCAAAACGTCAACTTCAAGAGCATAGAGGAATTCTGGGAGTATATTCCCGAGAAGGAGTTAGAACTTGTGAAATACCTTCGTAAGATCATTTTTGATTGTATCCCTAACTGTAAGGAAAGTTTATCTTATAATGTTCCCTATTATAGTGTCAATAAAAAGATCTGTTTTATATGGCCAAGCAGTATTACATGGGGATATATAAAAACAGAAGGAGTTCGCCTAGGATTTACTCAAGGTTATTTACTTAGAGATGAAATAGGCTACCTCGACAAAGAGAATAGGAAACAGATCCGTACAAAGGATTTTATGTCAATCAAAGAAATTGACGTAGATGTAGTGAAAACATTTTTATTTGAAGCAAAGGAGATTGATGCTTCCTTCAAAAAGAAAAAATAATCTACTTCACGATCTCTCCATTCAATTTCATCAATTGAACTTCTGAAACTTTTGCATTGTAGCGAGCTTGTGCCAAACGGGTGAGTGCTTCTTCATAGCTTCTTTGGATCTCTTTTAATTCGATTGAGTTGCTGGAACCGATCCGGAAACGTTCCAAAGCAATATCCGCTGCTTCTTTTGCCAACTTGGTATTCTCTTCTTCCAGCTCTAACAGTTTTGCATCATCCTGATACCGTTTAAACAATAAATGTAATTGTAAATTCAACAATTGTTTGGAGTTGTTGTACTCATAATTGGCATTATCTATTTGCAAACGTGCATTTTTTATCTGTGTGTTTGTATTGAATCCATTAAAAATGGTCCAGCTGGCAGTAAATCCCAGATTTAATCCTAAATTCTGATTCAACAAGGCAAAACCAGCCTGATTTTGAGAACGGGTAAATAAATAATTCGCATTAAAATTTAGTTTCGGAAATAATTGAGAGCGTGATTCACGTATCAACTGATTATTCACTGCAATATTTGATTTTAGTAATTGAAGAGATGAATTATTTTTTTCCATACTGCTCTTCATTTCTTCGTATTTCAATTTGAATTCGTTAGGTATCTCCTCCTCTACATCAAATTCCACATCCGCTCCACGAGCCATCAATTGATTTAAGTTGGCCTTTAACTCTGACAAAAGTGTGCGCTGACGAAACAAGCCTGCTGTTTGTGCATTCTTATCCACTTTCGCTTGTAGCAATTCTAATTTGGAGCCGGAGCCGATGTCAAATTTTTTCTGTGCGATTTTCAGACGCTCTTCTGAAATTGATAAATTTTCCTCCAAGCCTTTGATCAATTGCTTTTGGCGAACCACATCATAATAAGTAATGATCAATTGAGAAACGGTATTCTCAATTTGTATCTTAGATGACAATTGTCCCATTACTTCCAATTCCTGCAAACGTTTATGACTTGCAAACATTTTCAATCCATCAAATAAGGTCCATGTTAAATATACCCCCGAATTCAAATTAGTGGATTGAACACCGGTCTTATCAACCACCAAACCACTTGAAAACTCCTGCTTAGTAGCATTGTTACCAAAATTAGTAGAAGCCTGAAGATCGATACGGGGAAGCATACCTGCATTACCAAGCGTATTTGAATTTGCTGCCACCTCAGCATTATTCTTTTCGATCAAAATATCGAGATTATTTTTAAGGGCAGCTTCAATGGCTTGTTGAAGTGTCAATTTTTCTTGCGCATGAATATCTACTGCCGCAAACAACAGAATAAAGATGAATATGAAATATATTTTTACTGAACTCATTTTTTATGCTCTTTTGAAAAATAAGAATAAATAGCAGGGATAACGTAAAGCGTTAGTACCAGCGAAAACAAAACTCCACCCACAATTACGATACCCATTGCCATACGACTTTTTGCTCCTGCACCCAATGCCAAAGCTATCGGCATGGCACCAAGTGCTGTTGCAATGCTTGTCATAAGAATTGGTCGAAGACGGGCAGCTGCTGCTTCCTGAATAGCTTCTCTCACCGTTTTCCCTTGTTCTTTCAGCTGATTCGCAAACTCAACGATCAGAATTCCATTCTTAGTTACTAGTCCGATCAACATGATAATGCCGATCTGGCTGAAAATATTTAATGTCTGATTAAAATACCAAAGTGATAATAATGCTCCACACAAAGCCAATGGAACCGTAAGCATAATAGTAAAAGGATCAATAAAGCTCTCAAACTGTGCTGCCAATACCAGATAGATGATCACCAATGCTAAAAGAAATGCAAACAATACATTCGAAGAACTTTCTGCAAAATCACGGGAAGGACCTGTCAGTGCTGTTGAGAATGAATCGTCCAACACTTTATCGGCAATTGTTTCCATCTCTTTTATTCCATCGCCAATCGTTTTTCCGGGTGCTAATCCGGCTGAAACAGTAGCCGATTGATAACGGTTATAATGATATAGTTGAGGGGGATTACTTTGTTCTTCAATAGAAACGATATTATCCATTTGTATCATTTCACCTTTATTATTTTTAACATACATCGATCTGATATCCAAAGGCTCATCGCGCTTCGCTCGTTCAAATTGTCCAATCACCTGGTACTGCTTCCCTTCCATGTTAAAATAACTGAATCGTTGTCCGCTCAATGCTAATTGTAATGTTTGAGCAATATCACTTACTGATACACCAATTGATTTTGCTTTTTCTCGGTCGATGATAATACTTAGCTCCGGCTTATTGAATTTCAGATTTACATCCACCGTTTGAAACACTTTACTTTTGTTTGCTTCTTCTAAAAACAGTGGCAATTTTTCTTTCAACTTTTGAAAATTAGGCGCTTGCAATACAAACTGAACAGGCAGTCCACTTCTCGATCCACCCGATGAAATAGTTTGTTCCTGAATAGGAAAAGTTTTTGCATCCGGAAACGCTTTTGTGGTTTTAGCGATATAATCTGCAATTTGTTGCTGTGTTCTTTTACGTTGATCAGGCTCAGTCAATGCCAAACGAATAAAAGCCGTATTTACTGCACCCGAGCCGGTGAAACCCGGAGCCGTAACGGTTAAACAAACACGTTTTTCAGGAATAGAATCATTGATCAGATCTGTGAGTTTTAATACGAAATCATCGGTATATTCGTATGATGCACCTTCCGGAGCTGTAACAGAAACGCGGAACCAACTTCTGTCTTCCAATGGTGCTAATTCTGATTGAAGAGAGCCGCCAATATAAAATATCAAACCGGTACTAGCTAAAACTATGACAAATGCGAGCCAGCGTTTTTTCATAAAGTTAGCAAGGGAGTTATCGTAAGAGTTAACCAACTTCACAAAGAAAGGTTCTGTCATTTCATAAAATCGGCTTTTCTTGTGTTCCTTACGAACCATATAGGCATTCAACATAGGAGTAAGTGTAAGAGAAACGAATGCCGAAATAATAACGGCACCGGCTATCACCACACCAAATTCGCGGAACAATCTCCCCACAAATCCCTCTAAAAATATCACAGGCATAAATACAGCAGCCAATGTGATCGATGTAGAAATTACAGCAAAAAAGATCTCTTTGGAACCTTTATGTGCGGCCTCAATAGGATTCATCCCTCCTTCTATTTTCTTATAAATATTCTCAGTAACTACAATACCATCATCCACTACTAATCCCGTGGCAAGAACGATGGCTAAGAGAGTAAGAACATTGATCGAATAGCCCATGAGGTACATAATAAAAAACGCTCCGATCAAGGATACGGGTATATCAATAAGTGGACGGAAAGCTACAAGCCAGTCTCTGAAGAAAAGATAAATGATCAATACGACTAATACAATAGCAATGATCAAGGTTTCCTTTACTTCGAGAATAGAGCGCTTTACAAATTTCGTATTATCGAGTGCGATATCAATTTTAAAATCTTTTGGCAGATCATTTTTAATTTGTTCCAGTCGTTTATAGAACTCATCGGCAATAGCGATGTAGTTTGCTCCGGGTTGTGGCACCACTGCCAAGCCGATCATAGGCACTCCGCTCTGACGCAAAATGGTTTCCTCATTTTCAGGACCTAATACAGCCGATCCTATATCACGAAAGCGGATTACTTTGTCGCCATCCGCACGAATGATCATATTATTAAAATCATCTTCATTCGAAAAACGCCCAAGTGTTTTTACTGTTAATTCAGTAGTATTACCTGCAACTTTTCCAGAAGGCAATTCTACATTCTCTTTATCAAGTGCTTGTTTTACATCTAATGGTGTTAGTCCGAAAGCCGCCAATTTATCCGGATTCATCCAAAGACGCATCGCATAACGCTTTTGTCCCCATATTTGAATATTACTTACACCGGAGATCGTTTGCAAACGCTCTGCGATCACATTCTCAGCATAGGCACTTAATTCCAAGTGATTTTTTGAATCACTTTGGACGGTCATAGAAAGAATAGCATCTGAATTTGCATCGGATTTTGTGACGGTTGGTAATCCGTCAATATCCTGAGGAAGCTGACGAACCGCTTGCGATACTTTATCACGAACATCATTCGCAGCGGCTTCAATATTCGCATCTAAATTAAACTCAACGGTGATGGTACTTGAACCCTGATTGCTGGAAGAAGAAATGGTTCGTACTCCTTCAATACCGTTCAATGCTTTTTCAAGCGGCTCGGTGATCTGTGATTCAATTACATCGGCATTCGCTCCTGAATAGTTTGTTTTTACGGTAATGATGGGTGGATCGATGGAGGGATATTCCCTTACACCCAGATAATTGTATCCAATGGCACCAAACAGAACAATTATAATAGACATTACAATTGCCAGAACCGGACGGTTAATGCTAACTGATGAAATATTCATACTGTCTATTTTTTAATTTCTGTAATTTTTACTGCTGCACCCGGTTTCAACTGCATAATCCCTCTCACAACGATGGTATCACCATTTTCTAATCCTTCTATAATTTGAACGCGTGAATCATTTCTCAATCCGGTAATGACTTTAGCCGGCTCCACAGTATTGTTTTTAATACGATATACTTTTTTTCCTTTCAGATCAGGAATAACAGCCTCAGTAGGGATCATCAAAGCAGAATCAATATCATTCAGCAGCAATTTAACTCTGGCAAAAGCACCCGGATAAATAGTATTCTTAGAATTTTTGCAGATCGCACGCACTTGAATGGTACGAGTAGCAATATCGATCTTCGGATCAACAGCATAAACAAGGCCTTCCACCTCTGTCACTCCTTCTACAGAGAAAAGAACTTTGTCGCCTTTTTTAACTGCAGAAGAATAACGTTCTGCTACTGAAAAATCGATCTTCACAGGATCGAGCTGTTGGATACTTGCGATATTCGTAGCAGGACTTACATAAGCACCTTCTGATACATTCTTCAAACCGATCACACCATCAAAAGGAGCCTTTACTTCTGTTTTCGCTATTTGCGCTGCAACATAATCAAGATCAGCTTTAATAACATTGAATTGATTTTGTGCAATGTCATATTCTTCCTGACTGATCCCGCTTATCGAAAGTAATTGTTTTTGTCTTTTTAATTTTTCTTCGGCCAGCGATAATTGCAAGTCCAGCTTTTTATAATTCGCCTGAAGGTCGGCATCGTTTATTTTAACAAGTAGTTGACCCTTTTTCACAGCTTCACCTTCGCGAAAATTCAATTGAATGATCTTTCCGGACAACTCCGGTTGCAAAATTACTTCTTCATTTGCAAGCACAGTACCTGTAGCATACACATCATTATTTAATTTTTCTGACCTCAGGACATAGGCCGTCACATTGCTGGGAGCGCCCTGCATTTTTTTCCCTTGTTGAGCAGGATCTTCAGCGGGAAAGAATAAAAACTTGGCTCCCAAAAACACTCCAATTATAACTATTATAATAACAACGTTCTTCACTTTCATCTTTTTATCGTTTTATTTTTATATCAACCGTATTCACCGGAAGATGTTTTAAATTATTCATAATGGTTTCTACTGTTTTCCAAAAATCTTTTTGAGCTGCCTTACTTACTCCTTCTAATGCTATACAATTGAGTTCGTGAATAGCACCTTCTATCTTCGGGATCATTTTTTTCCCTTTAGCTGTAAGAGTGATCAAGTGTTCTCTTCTATCAGAAGGATTGGTCATACGGCTTATTAAGCCTTTTTTATTAAGATAATCCAGAATGTGCACCATATACACTTTATCTACATGCAACATATCGGAAAGATATTGCTGACTGCACTTTTCCTTGGTAGTGTGTATCAGCATTAAGGTTGTGTAATGCCTCTCCAGATCGATCTCCTCGAGCATTTTACTTAATGCTTCATAATAGTATTTGGTAACAATAGCCATAGATGCCCCTAAAGGCAAAAGTTCGCATTGCTTTTTTATTTTTTCTGTCATAGGATTGATGGTGCAAATATAGTTATAATTATTAATAGTAAATTTTATTAACTAATTTTAGAAAAAACAGTGTTTTGAGCCAAAATTTGCTTTTTTAATGTTTTTTTTAATTTAGCTCCTCTCAAAAATAAGAGTGTCAAGGAATTACGAACATAAAGCAACTGGTTTCTATCTCATGGTATTTATCATGAGCATGCTATTCCTTTCTCCTTTACAAGCAAACACTATCAATAATTTCCCGGGAGGCCCTGAAGACACGGTGTCCTTTCAAAACAATTCGATTGTAAAGCAAAACAGCATTATACAAAGCATGAGTAAAGAACAGCTCAATTTACTTGTTGATTTTTTACTTGAATTGGATAGCATTCCTCAAGACTTGTTAAATGAAATAAAAATGGCGGTCGCTAAGCTAAATAGCACACCAAAGTCGCCTGTTGAATTTGACAAAACAAAATTTCCTGCAGCTGATATCTATGCCAGTTGGGAGATCAATAAATTGTTTCCGGAAGTTGACATGCTTAAATTAAAAGGCGACACCTCCGTAACACTTACATTAAATGGTGCGGAACGAGGTGATTATTTCCACCCGTTTAACGGTCCTATCACCTCCACCTTTGGATGGCGGGATAGCGCGCAGCACAATGGAATAGACATCGACCTCAACAAAGGAGATAAAGTTTCTGCAGCCTTCAACGGAATGGTTCGTTTTGCTAAGCGTTTTGGAGGATTCGGCAATGTGGTCATCATACGCCATTATAACGGATTGGAAACAGTGTACGCACACCTTTGGAAAATAAAAGTAAAGCCGGGGGATATTGTTACGGCAGGACAATTAATAGGATTAGGAGGAAGTACGGGGCATTCAACCGGCTCCCATTTACACTTTGAAGTCCGATTCAAGGGGGTTCCTGTTAACCCGAAATATATTATTTCACTAAAAGAACAAAAACTTTTGTGCGACCAGATCACTATTAAAAAATCGAAATGGGGCTTGGCTGCATATCCAAGTAATTCGAAGCAACACACTGTAGAAAAAGGAGATACGATCTTTGAGATCGCAAAACGTTATGGCACAACAACCGCTTCTATTAAGCAGATGAACGGGTTCACCACAGGGCGTGTCCGTCTAAAGGTTGGACAAACGGTGACCGTCTTTCAATAGCATTCAAACATTATTCAACTTATTCAAGCAACGCATGAAGGCATCTCTCATCCCTTCATACTGCACTTCCCTTCCTAGGTTATTTGTTTGATGCGCTTCTTTTATAGCATCATTCAAATGCGCTATTTGTTGATTGAGCCACTGAACCATTTCTTGTAGTTGTTCTGAATTCATGGGGATGTGGTTTTTATTGAGTAGTGTTACGGAGTTCAGAACTAAATTGTTACGATGAAGAGAAGAAAGCATACTTTTTAAGATATTTGCAAAACGAATGAATGCAACTTTCATAGAACAGTTAAAAGCACAACTACTTCAATTACCGGGCGAAGAAGCACAATATCAAATGGCTCCTATCAGCCGGAAGAGGCTCAGTGACTTTTCTGATCGAATTCGTACCGCTAGGAAAAGTGCTGTATTAATTGTCCTTTATCCTAATGGTGATTCTATAAATACGATACTCATTCAACGACCGAATTATGAAGGAGTACATGGAGGGCAGATTGCATTTCCAGGAGGTAAATTTGAAGAGGCTGATCAAACACTTTCAAATACAGCACTAAGAGAAGCGAATGAGGAAATTGGTATCGACACTGGCAATATTCAGATCATCGGGAATTTGACCGATCTTTACATCGCACCAAGTAATTTTCTGGTAAGCCCCTACATTGGCTTTACAAACGAGCTGAATGAGTTGATCCCTAACAATTATGAGGTTAGCAAGATCATACATACGGATCTATTCAACTTAAATAAGGAAGAGATAAGAGGAATAAAAAGTATTGAGCACAGCAATGGCTATAAAATAAAAACCCCCTATTATGAAATAGAGGGTTTTACTGTATGGGGAGCAACCGCTATGATGATCAGCGAGCTAAATGCTATTGTTAAAAGAATTATTTCTTCTTAAAGTCTGCCATGATATTATCATAGCAAAGATAATAATCTCCTTTTTTAAGTGTTGCAATGTCCAAGGTGTTGCCAAATCCACGCTTTACAACATTACCATAAACATCGAATACTTCATAAAGAGTTTCACCTGAGAAAGAAATATTTGTAGCGTTTTTAGTGTAGGATGGCTGACTAACGGTAGAAATATAAACCACACTTTCTGAGGATTTAGAAACACCACCAAAACCAACTTGTTTCACTCTAAATTTATTTTCTCCGCTATGAGCTGTAGTCTGGAAAGAGTATGTATTACTTTCCATTGAACCAGAGCCTTTTACTTCGCCAACAGGGATCCATTTGTTCCAACGGAATTGTTCAACTACGTATGGTAATGAACCCATTTCTTTTTTGGTTGACCAAGTCAATAATCCATTTTTATCGATATTGATATTTACCACTTCAAAAGTAGCTTTAGGCTTCAAGGCCTCAGGATTTAATACCTTTGGACTACAATCGTCTTTATGCTTGATCTCAACGGTAACTGGAGTTCCCGGTTTTATTTGAAATGCAGAAAAATCAATCTCAAAAGCACTAGAATTTACCTCATCTGTAGAGACTTTTCCATTAATGATCACCTCATACGTACAAAAACCTACACCATTCCCGGAATAACCGTTCTGGATATATAAATTTTTGTCCTGATACTTCCCTTCTACTACAATACTTCCAGCTAATACAGAACCTGCAAAAGCAACACAAGCAATAAAAGAAGAAATTATTTTTTTCATTTTCCTGTTTTTTTGAATCCTAGTACAAATATATATATAAAAAACGTTGTTTTTGCAAATTTTCTTCCAAATAATCCTTTAAATATCGAAAATTTAACGAGTAACTAGTGGAAAAACAGATGTTTCAGCTTAACAAGGCCGAACAATGCGATAAAAACAAATACGATAAAAAGTAAGATCTTGTAACTCCCCTTGAACAATTCCTTATTGGTAAGTTTATCTTTAAAATAGGCATAACTGATACCAACAATAAAAGCTACAGCAAAAAGTACTGCAAAAACTATTTGTCCTTTACTAAACATATAATCAAATGTTTTTTAATGTTGACGAAGTTACGCTTTTTATTAACAGAATACGATGAAACGGATTCATTTGTTAATTTTACGCAAATTAAAAAGCGATGCATTTGAGGCGATTTTCCCTTTCAATACTTACTTTCCTGCTGGCATTTACAGCCACAGCAGGAAAACTGCCTAAAGCATACAAAGCATTGTCAGTCTACAACTATTTTGAAGCTAAAAGACTCTTTGAAAAAGAGTTAAAAAAACAAACCAGCGGAGCAGCCTATGGACTTGCCATAATATATGAAAGAACTGACAATCCATTTGCCAATATAGACAGTGCATATACATATATTATTTTAGCGGATAACAATTACTCTAAACTTACAGCCAAACAGATCCAAAAGCTGAAAGAGCTGAATGTATCCATTCATTCAATAGATTCTCTTAAAAACAGAATACATGAAAAAGCTTTTGAGCATTATAGAAAGCAAAACTCCATTGCAGCGTTTAACAAATTCATAGAGAAATACATTACTGCTCCGGAATGTTTTGATGCCATCGAACTTCGAAATGCAATGGCTTTTGCAGAAACGAAAAGCCGAAATACTTCCATAGACTATCAAAAATTCATGCAGGAATATCCATTTGCCAAACAAACCGAAGAAGCACAAAGATTATATGAAAGTACATTATTTGAAGAATCAACAAAAAATAACACATTAGAAGAATTTGAAAAATTTATAGCCGAGCATCCTAAGAATCCATTTACCGGGAAAGCGGCAGAAGCAATATACACCATTGCTACAAAAAAAGGAGATGTTAGCAGTTTTCATGATTTTATCAAGAAACATCCAACAAATCCATTCGTTGAAAAAGCCTGGAAAAACCTATACACCACTTTTACTGCCGACTTTACAACAGCAAAACTTAATCAGTTCAAGAAAGAATTTCCTGATTATCCTTTTCAGGAACAACTGAACCAGGACATTGAATTATCAGAAGCGATCATGCTTCCTATTCGGGAAAATGAACAATGGGGATTCATTACACCCGACAAAAAAACAACGATTCCATGTGTTTACGAATGGGTTGAAAATTTCTCTGAAGGACTTGCCGAATGTGGTGTAAATGGGAAAGCAGGCTTTATAAACAAATCAGGAAAAGTGATCATTCCATTCATATATGATGAGGTTGAACCTTTCAATCAAGGAATAGCCATCGTTAAAAAGGATGGTAAATACTCGCTCATCAACAAACTGGGTGCTACTATATCCAAGCATACTTATACTGAGATCGCGCCATTTAGTGAAAACATGGCTGCAGTTAATGAAAATGAAAAATACGGATACATAGCTATAACAGGGGAGCAGGTTATCAACCCGATCTTTAACAAAGCGGCAGATTTTCATGAAGGACTAGCTGCAGTAGAATTAGGAGGTCAGTATGGATATATTGATTCCTTGGGACAGTTTGCAATAAAAGCAAATTTTGACTGGGCGGATAACTTTAACAGGGGTATTGCAAAAGTTAAGTCGATGAATAAATTTGGCTTGGTCAATAAAAAAGGGGAATTTATATTGAAGTGCGAGTACGATATTATAGGAGAATTTTCAGAAGACCTAGTAATGCTTGTTCAGGAGCAAAAATACGGCTTTGCAAATGAGCTGGGAGAAATTGTGATCCCTATCCAATTCGACTTTATAAATACCCCTCTAAAATTCACCAATGGTTCCGCAAAAGCCATAAAAAACAAAAAACAAGGGCTTATTGACAAAAAAGGGAAATACATTACATCGAAAGAATTTGACGTAATAGAACCATACACTGAAGGCTTAGCAGCCTTCGAAAAGAAAGAAAAATGGGGTTATATAGACATTAATAATAAAATACAGATTGCCAATTCCTTTCAAAAAGCATATGCTTTTAATGATTGTATAGCTATGATCGTAAAGAATGACAAAAAAGGCTTTATCAACAAAAATGGAAAAATAATTATAGAACCCCTATACAATGATGTGGGATCATTTTCCGATGGCTACTGCATCGTAAATATTGATAACGAGCTTGGCCTGATCGACCTTTCCGGGGTCGCAGTAATTCCATGTGAAATGGATGAAATAATCACTCTTGAAAATGGCTACATTGAACTACTCAAGAACAATAAAATAGCCTATTTCGACAAGAAAAACAGATCCTACATCTGGAAGGAAACCGGTTTTTAAACGCCAATAATAATTGTTGAGTAAAACTCATAACTTTCATTTTGCCAAGTCCCATTTTTTTATATTTTTATCCACTGGTTCTTTCATGGTTATTAACAAAACCATGTTTGTAATTAACATTGGAGCTACAAAAAAATAACACTTAGTTGAAATAGTTTTGCTTACAACAAAAATTATTTCGGTTTAGTGTGTTATTTTATTTCATATAAAAATAAACACTTATAAACACAAGAATATGAACAAACAACTACTCTCATTTAGTTTATTGCTTGTACTAGTTGGAAGCGCATTTGCGCAAACCGAAAGATCAAAACAACTGCCATCCGTTGCAATTGGAGCCGGAATCCTTTCTTTTAATGGCGATGTAGGAACTGGAGTCAATCTGAGTTCTTTTAGTAGAATAAGAACCGGTTATAACCTTACAATTGAACAGCGCATTGGAAAATACTTAGGCGTTTCTGTTAACGGATTATATGGAAAATTAGCAGACAGTGAGCGTAGCAAAGAACGCAATCTAAACTTTCAATCTCAAATCATTCAGGCCGATCTGAACCTTGTGATCCATTTTGACAACGATCTTGTTTTTAAAAGGAACAGCGCCTTTGCCCCTTATCTTTTTGGAGGGTTTGGCTATTTAATTTTTGATCCATATGGTGATCTAAAAGACAAAAACAATGTTGCCTACAACTATTGGAGTGATGGTACCATCAGAGACATTGCAGAGACTGATACAAATGCAAATGCATCTATTCTATTACAAAGAGACTACACATACGAAACTCAGTTAAAAGACAGCACCACGAATTACGCTAGAAGTTCATTTGCAATTCCTGTTGGTGTTGGTTTTCAGTTGAAAATATCCGACAATGTTGCGGCTAATATTGGAGCAAGTTATTACTTAGCAATGACGGATTGGATCGATAATTTTAAAAATGGAGCTAACGATCGTTACATATTTGCGAATGTATCCCTTCAATATAATTTTGGAAAACCATACGATGATAGTGATCCTATTTACCGTTCAGTGGATTTTTCGGCTCTAGATAAACTGGATACAGACGAAGATGGGGTAAAAGACGGAGACGACCGATGTCCGGGTACTCCAAAAGGAGTGAAAGTAGATAACAGAGGCTGCCCAGAGGACTTAGACGAGGATGGTGTACCTGACTACAGAGACAAGGAAGCTTTAACAAAGAAAGGTGCTTTAGTGGATGAGAATGGTATTACTCAAACCGATCAAATGATCATGCAACGCCAAGCAGAACGTGATTCACTTGCTACAGAGCGCAGCAACATGTTCAATGAAAACCCTAGTTTATCATTCCTTAGAGATATTGAATCTAAAAATTTAGAAGAAAGAAAAAATAATCCTAATGCGGCAAAAGCGTCCAGCATACCTGTTGCTTTGCGTCCTGCAGATAAAAACAATGACGGTTATATTTCAACTGAAGAAATTACAATGGCGATAGATTCATTCTTTGAAGGCGATTCAATATTCACAGTAGAACGACTGAATGACCTCATCGATTTTTTCTTTGAACAGTAAAATCTAAAACAACAAGATATGTTAAAGTACATTGCTTTATTATTCAACACGGTAGCTCTGCTAATCTATCAGTTTTTCTTTGCGGAAGGAATTACTGTAACTCAGAAAATGCCTTCAAGTGTAAAACCTGAATCGGAGTTTGTAGTTGAGCTAACCATTAATAAAGGAAGTACAAGTGGATTTGCTAAGCTCCAACAGGATCTGCCGGAAGGATTTACTGCAGTTCAAGATGATAATAACGGAGCCTCATTTACATTTTCAAATCAATCAGTAAAACTTATTTGGATGTCGCTTCCAGCTGACAAAGAATTTAAAGTAAAATATAAAGTAAAAGTTGCTGCAGGAGTTAGTGGCGATAAAACCATCGGAGGAAAGTTTTCATACGTTGCTGATAATGTAAAGCAGTCAATTGACATTAGTCCAGCTACAGTAAATGTAGAAGGCGCTTCATCTCAACCTATTGTTACGAACACCCCTCCTGAGAATAAAACTCCTGAGCCGACTAACACAACAACAACAGAGAACACAAGCAACAATACGGCATCAACTACAACCACAACTGAGACAGCATCTAATACGACAACAACACCTGTAGCGTCAACAGAGAATACAAACAACAACGCAACAACAAATACAACTACACCAACTGTAACGGATGGAGCTACAAGTAATAACACCCAAGAGCCTTCATCAATTAAGTGCGAAAGAAAAATTAACACTATATCTGCAAGCGAAGCGATTGTAGAGGTTGTTATTAACAAAGGTAATGCAAGTGGATTTGCAAAACTTATCGAAACAATACCTGCAGGTTGCACAGCTAGCTTAAACGAAGCGCAAGGAGCATCATTTACATTTGCAGATGGGAAAGCAAAGTTTGTTTGGGTATCAATGCCTACACAGCCTGAATACAAAATATCTTATAAACTTGCGATTTCCAGCCCTGCTCCGGGACAAGCTATTGATGGTGTATTCTCCTATATCGAGAATGATGAGACCAAAAAGTTTGTGATCCCTAGCATGCCAATTAATTCTTCAAGTGCATCAGAACCGGTTGTATCAAACAATACTGCTAACACAACAGAAACCAACACAAGTACATCATCAAACACTACAGCTACTACAACACCAGAGAATAAAACACCAGATCCAGTTAATACAACAAGCACGAACAACAATACTGCAGCAAATACAAACAATACTACTACCAACAATGGGAATGAAACTAAGGCATTATCTGCAACAACTATTCCTGCTCCTCAGACTGCTGTAAATTATAAAGTTCAGATCGCAGCCCTTCAAAGAGCCGTTTCAGCCGATGCATTAGCTACCAGATATGGAATCAATGAAAAGATCAATACTGAAATGGCAGATGGCTTTACAAAATATACGGTTGGCGCTCACAATGAGTACAAATCTGCTAGAGATGCGCGTGAAGTCATTAAAAACAAAGGAGTTGCAGGTCCTTTCGTTACAGCCTACAATAGCGGAAAAAGAATTACAGTACAAGAGGCCTTGATGATCACTAGTCAAAAGTGGTATCGATAAGTTAATTTTTAAAAACTTCAACTCAATTTAACGCTCAAAAGCCTGTTAAATTGAGTTTTTTATTATATTTGTGAGGATATGAGTCTCAAAAAATACATATTTTCTACGCTGTTGTCACTTACAACCGTACTTGTATTTTCACAAACTGATACAACGAACACGTCCTCTTCTAGTGAGAGCACAAAAAGCCAGAATACAGGCTTTATCTTTAAGCCAACAATTGGCTTGGGTACAGGTATGTTCTCCTTCTATGGAGATATCTACGACAAGAACTTTCAGGCACCCATGGTTAGTAGAATAGCCTACGATCTGCATGTTACACAACCGCTTACCAGCTACCTTGATTTTAACTTTTATGTTTTGTTTGGAAGGCTTGGTGCAAATGAAAGAAATACCACAAATGACCGGAATTTGAATTTTGACTCGCAGATTAGAGCCGGTGGAGTAAACTTGCAATATAATTTTGGACATTTTCTTCCTGAAAAAAGAACAGCAAGCCCATATATCTCTTTGGGTATTGAGTCTTTTGAATTCTTATCCAAGACCGATCTTTTTGATAAATATGGAAACCGCTACTACTATTGGACAGATGGAACGATCCGCAATATTGATCAAAATGCATCCAATGCCAATACTGCGATTGAAATTCAGAGAGATTATACGTATGAATCAGATGTACGTGAATCCAATTTAGATGGATTTGGAAAATATCCTGAAAGATCTTGGGCTGTTCCTGTGAGTGCCGGAGCGCTTTTTAAAATAAATGATTATTGGAATTTTAAGCTAGGTGCCACCATGCACTTCACTTTTACCGATTATATTGACGGAGTAAGTGAGAGTAGTATAGGAAACAGGGTTGGAAATTCAAGAAATGACAATTTCATGATGACATCTTTTTCGCTTCACTACAACTTAGGATTAAAGAAAAAAGAAGGAGAAAAGCAGGGAGAAGATAGCTTTAAGGATGTTGACTTCTTTGCACTGGATATGGAAGATATGGATAAAGATGGTGTTCAGGATTCAAAAGATTCTTGCCAGGGAACACCTCCAAATGTTCCGGTTGACGCAAAAGGTTGTCCGTTAGATGATGATGAAGATGGTGTTCCTAACCACATAGATGACGAAAAAGAAACACCTAAAGGCATGCTTGTAGATATCAGAGGAGTTCAACTAAACGACTCCATCATTGCTTATCAGTATAGTGTATATAGTGATTCAGTAGGTCTTTTCAACGAAGTCGTTTATAACTCCTACAATGGAGGCGTATTTAAAAATCCTGGCAATCAAAAGGAATACATGGTTGAACTTGGCACCTTCAAGAAAGGACTTCCTGCAGAGTTAATGACCAGATATTTAAGTATTAACGATATTTCAAGCACCAATATTGATGATTCAACAACAATTTATACTGCCGGTAAATTTAACACCTTATTAGATGCTGAAAAAAGGAAGCAACAACTCGTTGCAGAAGGATTAAAGGATGCCAAAGTGGTTTACAAGCAGAATGGGAAATTCTATGATGCTCCAAAATACGATTCAAGCACAGCAAACGCTACGAACAATAACACCAATAATACGGCTTCAAACACCAATAACACGACCAATAATAACACTGCTAACAACACGAATACAAACAACAATTCGTCAACTAATAATACTTCTAATAATAGTAGTACAAATAATAATTCCGGAAACGACAATACGACAACGAATAATAGCACAAATGGAACAAGCAATACCGCTTCATCAAATACTAGTTCTTTGAATGAAAAAGGAGTTGTATTACGAGTACAGTTGGGTGCTTATAAAAACCGACTATCAAAAGGTGTATTTAAAGATGTTCCTAATTTGATCGAGATCAAGACAGAAGATGGCCTGTACAAATACATGACAGGATCATTCACGAATTTTGATGCAGCTGCTAAGCACAAAGTAGAAATGGTGTTGAAGGGTTATCAGGGGGCATTCATCACTGCCTACAAAGATGGTAAGCGTGTATCTTTAGAAGAAGCAGGAGCGACTAAAATGAAAAAAGAAGACCTTCAAGAAATAGCAGATAACACAACAGTGAATGCACTAAATACAAAATTGATCGTATTCAAGGTACAAGTAGGCGCCTTTAAAAACGAACCACCTGCCGAAAAGGTAGAAATATTCAGCAAGATCAAAAATGTAACAAAAGAAACAACAGCATCCGGTTTAAATAGGTATGTAGCTGGTTCATTTAATGATTATCAATCAGCTATGAACGCTAAAAATGAAGCAATCAAAGCAGGAGCAACCGATGCATTCATAATAGCACTTTATAATGGCGAGTATATTCCAATTCAGGAAGCGCTCGAACTAATCAAATAATGGCATTGTATTTGTTTTATTTCTAACTAAAATAATAATCATGAAAAAGAATTTACTAATACTTAGCATCTCATTTTTGTGCATGAACACATTTATCGTGGCACAAGAACCTCTAAAAGAAACTGCTGCAAAAACAGCTGAGCAGATGGAAAGAAAAGATACGACCAAACTGGAGTCACAACAAGAACCATCAAAAAAGGAAAGCTCATCAGCAAAAAAGGAAGCTAAATCCGAAGGTCAAAACAAAATGGCGATCAACGAGCAAGGTGTAAATAAGGTAAAGCCTAAGAAGAAGGCTGCAGCCGCTAAAACAAAACCGGAAAACACTTCCGAAACTAAAGAAAAAAAATAAAAAAGAGGCTCAACATTGAGCCTCTTTTTTTGTTATAAATAAAAACAATCATGAAAACAGTGTCTTACTTTTACTTAGGAATTCTTTTAGCTGCTATTGTAAATTGTATGCCATCAAATTCAAGTAATAATCATACTAACAACATTTCAAAAGACAATATGAATACGAATATTACCGACACAGCAACTTTCGGAGCAGGATGCTTTTGGTGTGTAGAAGCTCAATTTCAATTATTGGAAGGAGTCATATCTGTCAAATCCGGGTTTATGGGTGGACATATAAAGAATCCTGCTTATAAAGAAGTTTGTATGGGAACTACCGGACATGCCGAAGTATGTCAGATCAGCTTCGACTCCTCTAAAATTAGTTATGATGAACTATTAGCTGCGTTTTGGCAATCGCACGATCCAACACAATTAAACAGACAAGGAAATGATGTTGGAACACAATACAGATCAGTTATATTTTATCACAATGAAGAACAAAAAAAATTAGCAGAAAAATATAAAGTCGAGTTGAATAATTCGGGAGCTTGGGCTCAACCAATTGTAACAGAGATAAGTCCTGCAAGTGTATTTTATTTGGCCGATGACTATCACCAAAATTATTTTAATCTGAACGGTGATCAACCTTACTGTTCTTACATTATACAGCCGAAAGTTGAAAAATTCAGAAAGGTTTTTAAAGATAAACTGAAGAAATAAAAAAAGCTTCACCAAATGGTGAAGCTTTTTTTATTTTAAATCATCGTTTATTTTCCACGGATCAATTGAACATATCCGGTATATACTTTTTCCAAATTAGGTCCTTCAAGTATAAAGTAGTAAACGCCATCCGATAAATTACCACCTGTCCACTGATTTTCATAATCAGCGCTTTCATAAACTTTAACTCCCCATCTGTTGTAAACCTTTAAAGAGCTATTGTCGTGATATTCTAAATAGCGGAATGCTAATGCATCATTCACACCATCACCATTTGGTGTAAATACATTTGGCACTTCGATATCACATATAAATGTGAAATTAATATCATCAGCACACAAACCATTACTCAGAGAGAACGTGTAATCTCCATAAGCAGAAACTGTAATATAAGGGTTGAGCGACAGAGAATCAGGACTATAGGAAACAGATGCTCCTGCAGGAGAAGACGTTAATGTCCAATGCACTGGCAAACCACTTGAATTAGAAGCCCCACTCACCTGATAAGAAAAATCACAAACTTGTGCTCCAGGAGGAAGAGTTGGTGCTTCAAATGCATAGATTGTAACAGTAGTATCATACGTACAACCAAAATTATCAGTCACTTGATAGGTATAGTTATGAGGTCCAACAGTATTAGGAATAACAATGATAGCTGTATCATTTTGCCCGGTAACGATAGTTGGATCAGGTAACCACTGATCAGAAGCAATAAGTGGAGTATAGAACTCTGTATTCGGATTAATAGCAGGATTAAAGAAAACACCCCACTCAAAAATATAACCATCATCTATAGAAAGGTTATCCTGGATCGTGATCGTCCAGTTACCATTAATAGGACAACCAATAAAGTTGGCAAATGATTGCTCCGGCTTATATGTCCCTTGAGACATCGATTGTCCATTAGATGGAGAAGGAGGATTTGTAACAGTGGTAAAATTACCAGCAGCAAATTCCTGTGCAAAATTGCCCCAGGTAGCATTGTCAGCAAAACAATATTGCCAGCCAATTCCGGGAGTACCGTTTCCATTATCATCCGCTTCACCTAAAAAAGTTCCACCACCATTGAATCCACCCGGGATCATTCCGGGATTGTAACTATTAAAGATGGTTGTATTCGTTCCATTCGGACAAGTTAAACGCATTTCAAGATCTCCTAAGTAGGAGTGTTCCATCACTACACACATTTGCTGAATATCACTGGCTTGAGTGATTGTTTGTCCGGGATTAAAATCAGAGATATTTACGGTTGTCGTATAAACAGCTCCTGAACCATCCGGCAGATAAGTTAATCCGGCAAACACCCCACCAAATTCAAAACCCGCTTGTGTAGGATCAACACCAACAGTATCTGTGTTGGTAACACCCGCGATCAATTGAGTAGCTTGGCCAACACAAACTGTATCTTCTAATGGACCAGTTCCGGCAAAACTTGGAATAGTAGAAACACGTACCTTGCATTTCATTACTTCGATCTGATTCACAGGATCGGTCATACGTAATGTAACAAGATATCCGGAACGAGCAGGTGGCTTGAACCAAACCTTACGTCCTGTCTTTTGTGTTCCATCGCTAAACTTCCATAAATAAGTACAATTGCTGGTATCCTGAGAATAACCCGTACCTGTAGTCTGTAAAGAATAAGGGAAGTCACCGGTAGCCTCAAACAAAATGGAGTCATTAAAACAAACATCAGCATAACCAGTATCAGCAGGAGTTAAAATACTCGATCCGCTTCCATTCAAAAATGCTAAAATATGTGGTTCAAAAGGTTGTACTGGATTACCACAGGTAATATTAGCAGCCCAACCAGTACCGGTTACAGCACCATCAGAAATAAATTTAAAGGTTAAACAACCACTAGGATTATTCCAGGAAGCAGTATAAAAGAATCCATTCGGACTCATGGAACTATTGTGCTTTCCCAATAAAGGAGAAGCTGTAGTTGGACCATCATATACATAAATGGTATCGGAAGCATCCACATTCCAGGAGAAACCGGCATTGATACCAAAGGATACAGACACTTTACTACCTGTAGACAATGAAGGACATATCGTTATATCAACGTTTTCATTATTTCCATAGTTGGCTCCGGCATTTCCGGAATCATAAAAATTTTGAACTGCACCATCGTTAAAAACAGTACAATTGATCGGATTCGCCTGATTATTATCCGGATCCGTAATTAGGATCACTTGTGATCTTACGTTAAAAACGATTGCTAAAAAGGCAGCAAATAAGAATTGCTTTTTCATTATTTCTAATTAAGAATTATTTTTTAATTTGATTGTATTTCGCTCTGATCTGTTCATCAGAAAGGATCACCAACAGCTTGTCTGTTCCCTCAATAGTATAATATTGATAGTCTTTTTGAAGCGGAGATAAATTTAATTCATAAATATTGACATTATTAAGGTCAGCCACTTTAATACTCCCTTTTATTTCATGTGTTCCGCCTTTGCCGGATGGCATAGGTGTTACCTGATAAGCATTTGCAACATAAAAATTTAAAAAAGCAAGTTCTGCAGGATTTTTAGACTGTAACTCTTGTAGCTCTTGCTTAGAAAATTTTGAATTTAAACGGGCATCAATGTTTTCGTTCTGTGCTAGGGATACAAAACCTAAACTCATTAAGAGTGCCACTAAATAGATCTTTTTCATTCGATTGTAGTTTATATAACTCTTCAAACATAAGGTTTTTTTGTTGTTTTTTCAAGAAAAAATAATGTTTTTTTAGGTTTCGATGGACTATTAATAACAGTTAAACCCTACCTTTGCAGGCCTTTTTATAGAAAGTAGTTATGTTTTCCGGAGAATATTTTAAGCATTACAAAGCCACATTCCTTTTGGCTTATCCTGTAGTAATGAGCCAATTGGGGCATATCATGGTGGGTGTTGTAGATACGGCTATGGTTGGGCAAATTGGCACAAATGAACAAGCTGCAGTGGCTTTAGCAAATAGCTTATATACCTTAGTACTTGTTTTTGGATTAGGAGTATCCTATGGAGTAACTCCATTGGTTGCTGCTGCAGATAGTTCGAAGAACATAGAGGAAAATGCTTCTCTTCTTAAGCATTCGATCATTATTAACACATTACTTGGCCTGTTGCTATTCATTCTATTAGTCGCCATTGCCCCTATTTTAACTCTTTTTGACCAAAAAAAGGAAGTTGTTGATATGGCTATCCCATTTTTGAATGTGATGATGTTAGGTATGATCCCTTTGTGCATCTTTTCTGCCTTTAAGCAATTTGCGGAAGGTTTATCAAACACCAAAATGGCCATGATCATTTCTGTCGGTTCTAACCTATTAAATATCCTTCTGAATTATCTACTCATTTTTGGCCATTGGGGCTTTCCTGAAATGGGCTTAATGGGGTCGTGCTGGGCTAGCTTTATCGCCCGATTAGCCATGGCATTGATCATGTTTGGGTATGTTTACTCCAATTCATTTTTCAAAGCTTATTGGATCAATTTTTCATTTAAGAATGTGTCGATAGAATTATCCAAGAAAATTCTATCAATAGGTGTTCCATCGGGTTTGCAATGGTTCTTTGAGGTAGGAGCATTTGCATTCGCAGTGATTATGATCGGTTGGATTGGTCCGAAAGCGCAAGCTGCTCACCAGATAGCACTGAGTATCGCTGCAGTAACTTATATGATGGCAAGTGGGATTTCAGCAGCAGCATCGGTTAGGGTAGGAAACCAATATGGACTCAAGAGTGTATCGGGAATCAGAACCTCCGGATTCAGTGCATTTATTATGGTCCTGTTTTTTATGGGCACCATGGCATTAGGATTCATTGTGTTGAATAGCTGGTTGCCCACTTTTTTCAATGACGACCCTGAAGTTTTATCGATCTCTGCCTCATTGTTGATCATTGCCGCATTATTTCAATTGAGCGATGGAACTCAAGTAGTTGCATTAGGAGCTTTGCGTGGAATAAATGATGTAAAGATCCCTACGATCATAACACTTATAGCTTATTGGATCATCGGATTACCTATGAGTTATTTATTAGCATTTAAGATGAATCTTGGAGTCGAAGGAGTATGGTATGGCCTTTCTATAGGCCTAACAACGTCTGCAGTACTTCTTTTTTTGCGATTTAATTTTGTAAGCAAAAGAACAGCCTAAGAGTTGAGCGTTTTTTCAATACTTTCCCATAATAGATTGGCTGATCGATCCCAACTAAACTCTTTCCTTCTTTCTCTCCCCTTCTTGATCAGATCCGTTCGCATATCCTCATCCTTATAAATATAGATCATTGCATCGGCTATTGATTTCTCAGAGAATGGATCAACTAATAAAGCTGCATTCCCTGCCACTTCGGGCATAGAGGTAATATTACTGGTAATAACCGGTGTGTCACAACTCATGGCTTCAAGTATAGGGATACCAAACCCTTCAAAGTACGGTACATATGTTAAAGCCAATGCGGAACCCAATACATTTTTAAGATCTTCATTCGATAGTCGCCCAGTAAAGATCACATCCTCTTTGAATTTCATATTGAGATAGGTATTCTTGATCTCATTTGTCCAATAATACTTCTCACCCACAATTACCAGTTTCACATTTGAATCAAAAGAAGACTTAAACAGATCAAATGCTTTGAATAAACGGGAAATATTTTTGCGGGGATGCAATGAGCCTACGAACAGAAAATATTGTTCAGCTCTTGAAAAGCGTTGCTGTGTTTGCAATTTTAATTCATCTGAAATAGGGCAATAGATCTCATTCGAACCATTAAAAACGACATCAATCTTGGAAGGTTGTACTCCATAGGTTTGCACCAGATCGCTTTTTGAAAATTCAGATACAGTAGCTATGCGCGAAGCTTTGTTTGCAAAACGAGGAAAAAAATAATGATAATATTTCCGGACAATAAATGACACATCATTTGGGTAATGCTCAAAACTGATATCATGAATCACTGCTAACTGTTTGCAATTCGCTTTTAAAGACATGTATCCATCCGGAGACAAAAAAAGATCCGGTTTATATTTATTCAAAAAATTGGCTACAGAAAATTCAAACCACCAGTAAAATAAGAAAGGGTGACGAGCTTGAGGTGAAAGAATTACAGGAGTAATATTATCTGAAAAGATAAATTCTTCGTCATAATCTCTATCAAACAAAAAAATAAAATGGTGCTCCGGATGAGCATTAGTAATTCGTTTAAGTGTTTCATACGTAAACCAACCTATGCCTTCCAGCTTATTTTTTAATAGCAAGCGAGTATTGACAACTATTTCCACTAAAATCTCAATTTTTGAACGAATTTATGATATTTTTGCACGCAAATGAAAGGCGCCATAAAATATATCCTTCACAAGTTGTTTGGATTTGAAAACTACCTTTTTATTTTTTCATTATTCAAAATTTACACCTTGAAAAACGATAAAAATGAAAAAGATTTTTTTCATTTCTTAAAACTCATCCCAGACAACAGTTCTGTTCTGGATATTGGAGCTAACATTGGTATCATGACAGTTCATTTAGCCCGCAGGATAAAAAATGTTCATGTTTACAGCTTTGAACCTATGCCTAACAACATCATAGCATTCAAACGCGTCATCAATTATTTTAAACTCAAAAATATCAGCCTTTTCGAATATGCCTTGGGAAACTCCGAAGGTGAAGTAGAAATGGTGATGCCTGTTGTGTCAAATGTTAGAATGCAAGGACTAAGCCATGTTGTACATGAAAGCATTACAGAATTCAATGAAGGAGAACGACTGAAAGTACCATTGAAAATGCTGGATCAAATAAGTGAATTACAAAACACGACCAATCCGATAGCAGGAATTAAAATTGACATTGAAAATTTCGAATTTTTTGCCCTTGAAGGAGGTAAACAGCTAATAAAAAAACACAAGCCTGTGATCTATGCCGAACTGTGGGATAATGAAAATCGGTATAATTGTTTCGAGCTATTAAAAAATTTAGGCTACACGATCAAGGTGGTGATGAATGATCAACTGATCAATTTTGACCCTAAAATTCATCAAAAACAAACATTTATTTTTCTTCCTCAATAAATTTAAAACGAAACGATGCAGAAAAAGTTTGTTGCCAATTTAGCATTACTCCTCTTTATGAATCTACTCATAAAGCCTATCTACATTCTGGGGATTGATAGAGCAGTTCAGGTAGAGGTAGGGGCTGCAAATTACGGGATCTATTTTGCCATTTTCAATTTCACATTTTTACTTACGATCATATTGGATTTTGGCATCACCAACTTTAACAATAAGAATATCGCGCAAAACAATCACCTGCTGACCAAACACTTTTCAAGCCTGGTGAGTCTAAAGCTCTTACTAGCTATTGCTTACATCATAATATGTGTACTTGCAGGCTTCATTATCGGATATGACATACGATTAATGAAACTATTATTGGTACAAGGTTTTAATATGTTCCTAGTATTCTTCATTCTGTATTTACGATCCAATTTGGCAGGATTACATTTATTCAAAACAGACAGTATCGTTTCGGTTTTAGATAGATTGATCCTAATTGTTCTCTGTGTTGTCATGCTAAAAAACGATGTCTTCAA
>JAEUTU010000131.1 GCA_016786925.1 Bacteroidia bacterium | reverse complement strand
TGCACCACAGTTAGCGTTTGTAGAATTGATATTCAAGGCTATCCCTGTTACAGTAATACAAAACGAAAAGGTCTGACTACCATTGTAAGGACAATTATCATCTTGCACAGTAACAGTGAAGCAATGTGATGCGGTGCTTATATCAGCTGCAGTTGGTGTCCAGCTAAATGTTGCCGTTGGCCTGCTTCCCCCATTTGATATGAAATTTGCTCCTGCAATACCATTGTTCCAATTAATGGAAACATTCTGAGTAGCATCCACATCAAATGTATTGATATTAAAGTTTATTGGTAGACCGGCACATGCTGTAAGTGTATATTGATTGGTGTTGTTTATTCCACTTACGTATGGATTGTTATTGGTGCATGTGATCGTTCTTAGCTGAATATCTCTCATGACACTTCCTACCAACATGCCATTTCTCCATTCCTGAACCAATACCGCAAATACTGTTACTTGTAATTGTGTTGGTGTCATGCACATATCTCCGGTATTACTATTAAAGGTAACAGCAGGTAAAGATGCTAAAGGTTGTGATTCGGAATAAGGACTGATGTAGTTAACATTTGTAGTAGCGCTGGTATATGGCGCAATAAGCGTATAGGATAAAGAATCGCCATCAGCATCGAATGAGCCATTGTTGAAACAATAGGGTTGTCCGACACAAACAAAAGGAATAGGCGGATTAGAAAATGTGGGTGAGCTATTACAAGGGAAGTTCAAATTGTTTAAGTGTGCTTCAACGTATATGTTCTCTGAGGCAGGATTCAAGATCGTTCCGATCGATGAATTTCTGCAACATAGGCTGAAACTCATTACCCAGTCGGTACACTGCATAGGTAATGTTATAATGCCTCTATAAATGTATTCTTGAACTCCCGGGTATTGGCCACCGCTACATTGTGTATTCATTTGAGCGCAGATGGGCGAAACTTCAATTCCCGTTCCTTGGATCCGGTTAAGTGTTAAGGTAAGATTCTGACCACAGGATGCTGAAGAGATATCTATTGTGGCTGTATTTGGCGCTGCAACGCCTGCGCAGTCGCGGTAAAAGGAGAGTGATACCTGGTATTGATTGCCGCCTAAGCATTGATAGGTTATATCGGCACTTTGTGCGTGCGATGCATAAGCTTCATTTTGCGATTGAATGAATAATATTAAGAAACTTATCATTGTGAAAACCCTGAGTGTAGTGAATGGTTTCATGATAGACCTCCGTTTCTTTTAAAAATGTGAACAATAAATTAAGAACTTGTGTGGTTTAACGCTATTATATTTAAAGGGTTTCAGAAAAAGCATTAAATATTTTCATTATTATTTTTGTCTTTGAGCCTTAATTTTCAGTACAAACAAGCTGTGTTATGCATGCATAGTAATGTTTGGCTATTGGAAATGACCATTATTTTGGCAATCTTTGATCAAATATTTATTTCAATGATTTATAAAAAAATCTTATTTGTTGCATCACTTTCTATTTTGGTTGGTTCGTGCGACCTCTTAAAAAAATCTTCCAATAATAATGATGATCTGGCGGTCATTAATTTGGATACAATACAAGCAGTAGCAAAAACACCTGAGCCTGAATTGTATCAAGCTTCATCCAGTCGTATGAATGATATTATTCATACAAAATTGGATGTTAAGTTTGATTGGACCAAGCAATATCTCTATGGTAAAGCAACGATCACGATTAAGCCATATTTTTATCCGGTTACTTCTTTGGAATTGGATGCCAGAGGAATGGAGATTAAAGAAGTAGCGTTGATTACCATTAAAGAAGAGCAGGAGTCAGTACCGACAACTTCAAAAAATAAAAAGGCCGAGCCGGTAATTACTAAAACAACTCTTCATACTCCTCTAAAGTACACTTACGAAAGTGATGTATTGAAGATCAGTTTAGATAAAGAGTATAAAAATACGGAGCAATACACCGTTTTTATTGA
>JAEUTU010000111.1 GCA_016786925.1 Bacteroidia bacterium | reverse complement strand
TTAGCAAAAGTAGACGGACCATACGAAACATTTGCAGGTTCACCGGTATCAAAAGGTATCTTCCAATTTGATATGTGGGGTGTTAAACCAAGCAACCGTTGGGAGTGGGATGTATTAAAAGAAGAGGTGAAAAAACACGGTGTGCGTAACTCCTTGTTATTAGCTCCAATGCCAACTGCTAGTACATCACAAATTTTAGGTAACAACGAATGTTTCGAACCATATACTTCTAACATCTATTCAAGACGTGTATTGTCAGGTGAATTTGTGATCGTGAACAAACACTTATTGAAAGACTTAGTGAAATTAGGTATCTGGAACGATCGTTTGAAAAACAAGATCATTGCAGCAAATGGTTCTATCCAGAACATTGCGGAGATCCCTGATAATATCAAAGCATTGTACAAAACAGTGTGGGAGATCTCTCAAAAAGTGATCATCAACATGGCAGCTGACCGTGGTGCATATATTTGCCAGTCACAATCATTGAACTTATTCGTTCAGGATCCAAACTTTGCAAAATTATCAAGTATGCATTTCTATGGCTGGAAAGCAGGATTGAAAACAGGTATGTACTACTTACGTACAAAAGCTGCTGCTGATGCTATTAAGTTTACTGTTGAAGCAGAAGCACAAACAGAAACACCTGAAGTATTAGGAAACGAAGATGTATTGATACTGGAGCGTCAGCAACAGATCTCTGCAGAACGTCAAGCATTACTTGAAAAAGAAACAGCAGAAAAAGCAGCTGAAGTAGCATCACAATTATCTTGCTCTTTAGATAATCCGGATGCTTGCGAAGCGTGTGGAAGCTAAAAAATAAATTTTGAGAAGCATGCAACTTTTAATAAGTGAATTGCTTCTCAATTATAGAATATCGTTCTTTCGTATTGAAAATTTATTTAGGCATTTTATAACGACATATTCCGAAACTTTAAATGCACATTCCGAGTCCTAAATAATTAAAAAATAAAATGAAGCCTCGGATACATCGGTATTCGAGGCTTTTTTGTGAAATTTAAATTGATATAAATGTAAAAAGGAAATACATAGAAAAAGAAAAACCGAAGAGATTCTCCGGTTTGTTCTACTGAATCAGAAGCTCTAACTTCTGCTTGTATTATTGAAAATAGTTCTCAAATATACTCATTCAGTAGAACTCTCCAAGGAATTTCTTCCAAATTTTTTCCTAACCTATGTGAACAAGTAGTTTACTTGCTCGAGTAGAATTACTGTGCCTTGTTGTGAACGAACACAAAAGGATAAAAAGAGCAGAAAGGAGGAGATATGATACGATACAAAAATTTAAGTAAAAATTCAGGCGTGTATGCTTTTAGCTATTCATCTGACAGAATTTCTGTTCAATTTAAGGATGGTGCAATTTATTTGTATACCTATTTAAGCGCAGGAATGTCTAATATTGAAAAGATGAAGTCATTAGCAATATCAGGTATAGGTTTGAATAGTTTTATTTCAAGAGTGGTAAAGAAGAACTATCAATCAAAATATAGATAGTCGGAATCTTCATTTGCAACTTGCGCCCTTGCATGTGTTATCACCTGCAAGGGTTTTGCTTTTTTAATATTGTATATTTAAACTAGAATCAAAAGAGTACGAGACTCTAAGGTTCCAAAATGGAATCTTAGAAACAGGGAAACATTCAAAAGATTTCCAGCCCTTGCTGGTATCATCCCTGCAAGGTTTTTTTATTCCCTTTTACCGCCCCAAGGTAACGTTCACCGACTGTCAGTCTCCTCTTACCTAATTTCACTTGTACCACTTGTACATCCATTCTACATTTGTCAAAAAAATAATAGAAATGGAAAATCAAGATCAAATGAACCCTGACTTTTGGAAAGAAGCAGAAAGAAGACATAAACGAGGTAAAATAGCCGGTGGTATCCTGCTGGTAGTGATCGGTGCTTTATTCTTAGGACGTGAACTAGGAATGTACCTTCCACACTGGATCTTCTCCTGGAAAATGCTTCTTATAGCAATTGGTACACTTATCATTGTAAAAGATGATCGTAAAAACTTAAAAGGATATTTACTCATCTTAATAGGTGGAATGTTCTTAGTAGCCGATATGCTTCCGGAAATGGGCTTACGCTCACTCATGTGGCCAATATTGGTGATCATTATCGGTTTGTACATCATCTTCAAACCGCGCAATAGACATCATTTCAAACATAAAATGCAGCGCAAGTATCAACGTCATCAATGGCATTTTGGTGAAGGCTATGAAGTGTCGGATGATGACAAGATCGAATCGACTACGTTCATGGGAGGTGTAAAAAAAAACATTATTTCTAAGAATTTTAAAGGAGGAGAAATAACCAATGTGATGGGCGGTGTAGAGATCGATCTGAGTCAGGCCGATTTCGTAGGAACAGCAACCCTTGAAGTTACGAATGTATTAGGCGGGGCAGCATTGGTGATCCCGGCCAACTGGGAGATTCAATCGGAACTGGTGTCCGTTATGGGAAGCATTGAGGACAAACGTCCCGTTCATGCCAACATCAGTCAGGTAAGTCCTAAAATACTGATCCTTCGTGGAACCGTATTCATGGGAGGAATAGACATTAAAAGTTATTAGTGAAATGAAAACTCATAAAATAAAGATCATGCAGCAATATTTAGCCAAACTCATGTTCAATATTGATGTTGAACAAGGAATGTACGATGCACAGTTCGATGAACAAGTGCGCATCATTGAATCGACCGATTTTGAGGCAGCCTTCCAAAAGGCTCGTTCTATCGGAAAAAATGAAGAATCCTCTTTTTTGAATAAGGATAATAAATTGATAAGCTGGAAATTTATTGATGTGGTGGAATTGTTTCCGCTAAAAAATGCAAAAGATGGAGAACAACTATTTTCCATTACACACGAAGAGCAAAACGCTTCCACCTTCATCAATTTTGTTAGAGAAAAATCAATGATGCTTCAAGTAAAAAGCTTAACTTTTGCCTAGTAAATCAAAAATAATAGAAACACGATTCCCGATATTTAAAACGATCCAATACGGACTCGTCTTTATGACTGTGTTTGTTGGGTTTCAAACCCTCATCATTCACCGTATGGGATGGGATTGGAAAATTTCATTCACCGATGCGTTTTTCTCTATCGGATTATTGGTGTTTTTCTGTTTGGATATACTAACCATTTTTACATTCTATCAGCCTAGTAGATCCAATTACTTTTATCGTTTCTTATTTGTTATTGCATTTACAATACTGTATGGAATTACTTTAAAATGGACACTCTCCTGGTTTTTCCGTGATAATGAAGCTTATCTGAATTTTCTTCTTTTGTCGATGCCCGTAAGAGCAATTTTCACCATGGTGATCTGCCTGTTTGTAGTAGTATTGCATTGGATGTGGAATGCACTGAATGAGCAACGCGAAAAAGAAAAACGAAGAGTAGCCATGGAGCAATTGGCTAAAGATGCCGAACTGGCTACCTTGCGTCAAAAGTTACAGCCCCATTTTTTATTCAATAGTTTAAATTCTATCAGTGCACTTGCTGCTGCAAAACCCGAGCAAGCACGAAAAATGATTCAGCAGCTTTCCGATTTTTTAAGAGGAACATTAAAGAAAGATGAAGAGAAAGTGATCCCGCTCAAAGATGAGTTGCAGCATTTAAGTTTGTATCTCGAAATTGAAAAAGTGCGATTCGGTCATCGTTTGAATATTGAAATGGACTATGCGCCCGATGCGAATGATCTGCAGATACCACCTTTGTTATTGCAACCCATCGTTGAAAATGCCATTAAATATGGTTTGTATGATACTTTGGGTGATACTGCTATTTCAATTCAAACACAAAAAGAAAAGAACTATCTGATCGTGCGTGTGAAAAATCCTTTTGATGCACAAACTCAACAAAGTAATAGCGGAACAGGTTTCGGATTAAGTTCCATTCAAAGACGATTGTTCTTATTGTATGCCCGAAATGATCTTTTAACGATAGAAAAGAAAGAGAATCTATTTATTACAACGCTAAAAATACCTCAACTAAATGCATAAAGTGATCATTATTGATGATGAGCCATTAGCAAGAATGGTGGTGCTGGAATATTTGAATCAATTTCCGGACTTGAACGTTGTGGCCGAATGTGATGATGGTTTTCAAGGAATGAAAGCCATTCAACATCATCAACCATCTTTGATATTTTTAGATATTCAAATGCCGAAGATCACCGGGTTTGAACTGCTGGAGTTGTTGGATACTCCTCCTGCAGTTATCTTTACTACTGCTTTTGATGAATATGCCATCAAAGCATTTGAGACCAACAGTATCGATTATTTGCTGAAACCATTCAGCAAAGAGCGTTTTGATCAGGCAATAGAAAAATGGAGAAAACAATATCGTGCTGATGATAAAAAGATAGATCAATTGTTGGAGAATCCTTCCAAACAATCGGAAGAGAAGAATAGGATAGTAGTGAAAAACGGGGCCGATATAAAGATCATTCCTTCTAAAGAGATCCATTACATAGAAGCCTATGACGATTATGTGAAAATATTTACTGCCGATTCCTATTATCTGAAGAAAAAAACGATGAATTATTTTGAGCAGACATTGGATCCGGCTGTGTTTTACCGTACTCACCGTTCGTTTATTGTGAACCTCGAGCAACTTACTAAAATTGAGCAGCTGGAGAAAAATACCTATCTGACCATTTTGAAGAATGGAAAGAAAATTCCTTTGAGCAGAACATCTTATATAAAATTGAAAGAGATATTGGGTATTTAGATAAAATGTATTGTTTTATAGTTTAGTGATCTTTACAAATTCTCCTCCCATGATCTTATAGATATTTTTTCCGATCTTGATCTCCTGTCCTTCCGACATCGTTGCCAATTTTGTTATATCCTCTTCCATTGTGTGAATACTACCTTTGGTTTTGTAGGCAATATTTAAGTAATCTTCCAAAATGAAATAGTCTACGCCACAAAGAATAATATGAACGGGTTCTTTGAAATTTTTTAATAAACCAATGTCTTTTACAGGAGCATTGTTATCAGCGATCATGACAAGTTCTTTGTATGGTTGGGCTATTTTAACTCCTTTACTCAATGCTTCCATATTGTTCTCCGGACAATCTCCTCCCCAGCCATTGGAGGCTACTTTGGCTATGGTCTTGAAAAGGGAGTCTATCCCTTTGGATGGAGAATAGTAGATACCGCCTGTTTGTCCAATTTTTTTCTTGTGATCAGGCATGTTATCTCCATCATTAAAAAAAATAAACTGTAAGTTTTTCTCTTTTAAATAATTCAATTGATACCATACAGCTAATTGTGCAGCATATGGCGACATACTACCTGTGAGGTCGCATACGATCAGTTTTTCTGTCCATTTATTCCGGTTTAATACAGCACTTACCACCGTATCACTTCCCGGACCACTGCCCAATACCATTTCTGCTGTCTCTCTTCTTTTGCCTTCTTCAATGGTAATGCCTAGTTTTTTACATTTGCGTTCAAAGGCTTCTGCTTCTTCTTTAATTCTTTTTGCTTCCAATGCAATACGTTCAGCTTCTTCCTTTTTTCTTTTTTCAATTTCTTTTGTTCCTAAATAAGAAAAATTGAGCTCGCCAGTGGATGTGCCTTTTGAATATTCACTTTCAGTTGAAATATAATTTCTATTGTATTTGAAATTGATGTAGTATTTATCTCCTTTTAATAAATAGATAATTGCTTTGCCATTTTTGTCGGTGGTACATTTTATATTTTTCTTCCGTTGTTCACCAATGATACTCATTTGTTCACCCGATAGCGGTTTTTTATTGATGTCAGAAAGAGTAATACTCAAGGTCGTGTAATATTCAGCCTTTGCAGGTTTTTCCATGATTGCACCAGGAATAAAAATGGTGTCGGGAAGACTGCATGCATAGGTGTCAATCGCTTTCTTTTCTTGATCAGTCATTTCAAAGAGTTTATCTTTTGCTGCCATGTCGGGTTCATATGTGAACGCACGGGTAACTCTCCCGCTTTCTGTCTTAGCGGATATTATCTCTTTTTTTCTGGTGTAATTGGCAATACTGATATCGTATAGCTGGTCGCAGGGAACCATTACATCTATTTCGCCACTGGCATTGCTTTTTTGAGTATATGTTTTCCCGTCAGTTCTATTTGTTAATGTAACAGATTGATTGGCATACACACCTCCCTTAATGTTTTTTAATTTGATGGTAATAGCGGAAAGGCATTCCTGAGAGATAACAAAATTTGAACTAATAAAACAGATGATGCTTGTTACGATGAATGGTTTCATTTTTTCCTCCCTTTTATGTCTATAACGACAAGGGAAGGAAAAGATACAGTCTTGCTTTTAGAATTTTCCTCCTGATCCGCCACCACCGAAATCACCACCACCAAGATCGTTGTTTGTTTGTTGAGGACTGTGTACCTGCTGTGAGAAACTTTGTGCGATCACCAGCGCTTCTGCATTAGTCTTTAAAAAATTATCCTCATCTACATCTTCTTTAAAGGTAATTCCATGCTTGTCGGTTTTCAGGTATCGAATACTGAAATAGGCGATCAAGATCATGATCGTTCCTGCTATGGTGAATGTTATTTCCGGATGTCCCAAGCTGAAATAATATTTGAACGTAAGAACAGCCACTGCTACCAACAATAATCCGATCCACAAACTAACTTTGTCCTTGTTCTTCAAGCCCATAAAAATATAACCAATAGGGATCAATGCTGTAAGTGCATAAAAAATGAATGCTAGGGGAATATCCTCTCCTTCAGCTAAATTCATATCGAAGAATTCGATGCTGCTTTCACGTATCACAAAATAATTGCAGGAAAGATAGAAAATGATCAAGGCAATACTTTCAGCAGCAATTAAACAATTTTTCCATGGTAGTAATGCTTCGTTCTTTTTTTGCTTTTTTGCCATCAAATAAATGAATGCCGATAAAAGCATCAGAGCAAAAGGCATGATCAGTTTGGCAATATCGCCTAAATTCAGCAATATCAAAAAGTAAATAACATATACACAAATAACAGTTAGTATGCTGCTGATGATATCTATGTAACGAATAGATCCTGCTGCCAAAAAAGGAAGAAACAGGATGGATGAGATCAAAGCGCCATTACTGCTGCTATTGTCCACTGTAAAAAGAATAGCAGATAAAATGAATCCATAGGCGGAGTAAAGCAAAGCTTCATCTACTCCCGAACGATAGATCATTTTATTGCGAATGAACAATTCGAGTGCTGCAATACAAGTTATTGCGAAAACGATGGATGTGATAATAGGAAATAGATCGGAAAACTCTAGTCCATTGCTTGCTGTGAAAGCAAAAAGCGTATAAAATCCCAGGGCGGCACTTACTGTGATAGTAGTGAATATGAATAAACCAATTTTTACAAAAATATTCGGATCATAAAAATCTACATGATACTTTTTTAGGATCGCACTCATTTGACCGGATGAAATAAATCCATGTGCATACCATTGTTTGGCTTTTTTTAGAACAGCCAAATTGTTGATGAATGTTTGGTTATAGGCGATCATTTCTTAATTCCTAAAATTCGTTTATAAAAAATGAAGAACAGAACTACTGCTGCACATGATACCATAACATATAAGAACCCCATGGTGATTGCAAATTCATTATCGATCTCAAATAGTATTTGAAAAAAGGCATAGGTCAGTCCAATATATCCATAAATAACAGAGAGTAATAGGAATAAAAAAGATTGTTCTTTCCGGGCATAAAAGATATAGTAAGTACAAATGCCTGCCAGAAGCATGAAGCTGAAAAGTTTTAATGGTTGATCAAATAAAGCGGCCAATGCAGCAACACAGATCATATTGATCGCAAAATTGTTATAGCTGAATGCAAAATGTCTCTTCATGTTCTTCATTTCGGAATACTTTGCTATTACGGCTATCAACAGGCCTAATACAATAGAAGTAAGTATGATCCCTCTATCTGAAAAATCATTTTCTTCTAATAATTGCATGGGTGTAACTGATAGTCCGGCCCATGCTGCCAGTCCGCTGATCCCTAGTGATAAAATTCCTTTATGATCGAAATAATAGGCGCAGAAAAAGAATACAAGCGTTGGAAAAAGAGTAGCTAAGCCATAATGCGTTCCAAATAAAGTATATTGGTATTGAAAGTAGGCAATAAAGATCCCGAACAACAAACATCCCAGCAATACGATATAATCAAAAAATGGGGAATCGAATTTTACTTGCTCATGGGAATAGCTTTTTCTGTTTTTGTAGGCATAATAAAAGCAGGCTCCACAGGCTAAAAGAATGGATGCTAGTATCGCCTGGTGGCCGATCGTATCAATGTTTAGATAAACGAGTATACCGATGCCGGAAGTGAACAACAGAATGCCCAGGTAGAGAATGGTTCTTAATTCCCAATGAACCGATAGCGGTTTAGACCGTTCATAGCGATCAATTGTCTCTAATTGCAATTGATCGATCATCCCATCTTTTAAAAGTTGATCTCCTTCTTTCATGTATTGTAAATGTATGAAATAAATAAAATGGAGGATATAGATTAGAATTTTGTTTTCGACTTTTTTTGATGTACATTTAATACGGAAAAAACATCTCTATACATGAAAAAACAACTACTTCTACTTTTGTTAGGTTTATCTTGTTATACAGCTGAGGCGCAGTTAACAGTAACCGATAGTTTAAGCAACTCACAAATTGCTACTTTATTACAAGGTTCCGGATTAACGATCTCTAATTTGGTGGTTAACTGCCCAGGGGAGTCCATCGGTCAATTCTCAGGAACATCTGAAATGCCTATCACACAAGGGTTGGTATTAAGTACCGGTCTGGTGGATTCTGTAGCGGGTCCGGCAAGTTTATTTACCACCTACATTAACAATATGCCCGGTGACCTAGATCTCCAGGCACTAACTCCACCCTGGACCACTTACGATGCTTGTGTATTGGAATTTGATTGTGTACCTACGGGTGATACCTTATTATTTAATTTCTCATTTGGTTCAGAAGAGTATTCTGAGTTTGTGAATGCTTCCTTTAATGATGTATTCGCGATCTTTTTAAGCGGTCCCGGAATTACAGGCACCATTAACACAGCAGCTTTACCTAATGGTACGCCAGTTTCAATTGACAATGTAAATGCAGGAAGCAATAGCAGCTATTTTTACGATAATGAAAATCCTGTTGGTCAGTTTTGCAGCTATGATGGCTTTACAACCAATTTAACTGCATTTGCCGAAGTGACGCCTTCCAGTACCTACCATTTTAAAGTAGCGATTACCGATGTCGGAGATAGACAATTTGATTCCGGTGTTTTTTTAGAAGCGTTCAGTTTTAGAAGTGTAATGGCTGTACCAACCTCTATTGCCGAAATTCAGGACGAAAATAAACTAAAGGTATTTCCTAATCCATCAACAGATCAAGTACAGTTAAACTATGAACTAAATGCTCCTTCAGCTGTTTATATTTCTATTTATGATGTAACCGGTAAAGTGGTTTATTCAGAGAATTATGGAACACAAACAAATGGAGGATATTCACAAAAAGTAGATGTGAATACCTTGGATGCGGGATCGTATACTATTATCCTTACAACTTCTCAGGGAAACAGTGTTCGTAAGCTTATCATTCAATAAAATGGCCTAAAAATTGTATTTTTGGCAGCAAATAAAATAATAATATGAAGAAGACATTTACTTTCTTGTTTTTTAGCATTGCATTATTATCCATCGCACAGGATATTGATTATGCCAATGTGAAAGCTGATTATACCCGTTTACCGCTTACTCCTCTTAAAAAAGAGGTGAAGAACTATCAGGTATTGGTGTTGGCGGATTACTTGCAGAAGAATGAACAGTTAAAGACAACCTATCAGGCAAATGCGAAGGCGGCAGAAACAGAATATGCTGCAGCATCCAAAAAATATTGGGAAGCCAGAAAACAAGATTCCTTGAATGTAGAAAATCAATTGAATGTATGGTTTCGTTTAACTCCAGCTCAGCAGGCAGTAACACCAAAGCCAACTTTTATTCCTCAGCCGGCTCCGGTTAAAACACCTGTTGTGGAACCTTTGTATGATAAAGTATTTAATACAGATCTTTTAGCATCACAGAATATTAAATTAGAAGGATTCAATCGTTTGCCTGAAAAAGCAGCGATCATTCAGCTGAATCTTACCGGATTTGAATATCAGGAACCGGTATTAACTACTCAAAAGAAATCTGTTAAAGGTGCGGATGGTGTAATGACAGAGGTTATTTATTACTTGTATCAGTTTAATTATCGCCATGTGATCAAGATTAAGATCTTAGGTCCGGATGGGAAATACGTTTTAGATGAGTCTTTTGCTCCAAGTATGAACTACGCTTCATTCCGTTCAAAAGAATTTGCTACTCAGGCGGAATTAGATGCTTATTGGGCGACACAAAAGAATACAGAGATCGCTTCTGTACAGGAAAAAGTAGTGATGGATAATTTAAGACAGATCAATGAGCAATTGAATAATAACTATGGTTTTGTTCCTCAAACACGTTATGCGCAAGTAGCATTCGTAGATGCAAAATCAAAATATGAAGATCTGAAAGAAGCATTGGTTTCTGCAAAATCAGGTTACGCATCTATTAGTCAGTCCGGAACATACCAGCAAGGCGTGGATCAATTAAATGCTGCTATTTTGAAGTGGGAAACGGCATTGAAAGAAAGTAATCTTAAAAGCAAAAAAGCCCGTGTGAATGAAAACGTAACAGAGGCCTTGTTGATGAATTTAGGTGAAGCATATGTTTGGCTGGGAAACTATACAAAAGCTCAGGAGTATATTTTTAGATTACAAACCTTTAAATTGTCTGCAAAAGAAAAAAGGCTGGTTGCGGGTACAGAAGCTTTTTTGAATGATCAAAAATTACGTGCAGAGAAAAACAAATAAAAAAATCCCCGCTCAATAAGGCGGGGATTTTCTTTTATAATGCTTTCAATTTTTCTTTCGCTTTCTTGCTATAAAATCCATTTTCGGCAATGATCTGCTCCAACAATTCCTTTGCTTTTTGTTTGTTCCCTCTTTTTGATTCACTCAAACTTAAATACCATTTGGCTTCCTGATAGAATGCATTGTTATTACTTTGTAATAGCTCTTCCAGCTTTACCGATGCTTTGTCGAATCTGTCGATGTTATAGTAGGAGAGAGCAGAGTAGAATAAGGCATTCACATCATTTGAGTTGATAGCATGTAGTTCGTTGAAGTAGGTTAATGATTTTTGGTATTGCTCTTTGTTGAAGTAACGCAGACCTTGTTTTAATAATTGGTCAGTAGCAATGCTTTCGTTTTGCTCTTCCATTTCACTTACTATACTTTCTTTGTGCTCTTTATAAACCGGAGTTCCGCTTGGTTGTAACTCGTTTTTAGGATATCCAAAATATAAATTGGTGTAATCACTAACTTTTAGATCATAGATATATATCACATCGGAGTTATAACGTGGTAATAATAGTTCTTTGTTGATCACCTGATCGTTAATGATAGCTTCTGCTTGAATCGGTTCAAGAGGCTCAACATTCGCAATGGTTCGCTCAAATATTTTTTGCTGGATCACTTCAACCGCTTTTTTTAGCTTTTTGTTGGTGTGTTTGATCTCTTCTTTTGGGATAGCAAGCTCATTATTTATAATTGTGTTTGAATGATCTATTGTTGAAATTTCTGTAATTGTCTTTTGGGAAATTTTTTCACCAATAGTATTGGTCAAAATATAAAATCCAAAAATAGATGCGATGGAAATGCTTGCAATTAAAGCATGTGCAAAGGTTAATGAATGTGAAGCGTGGGTGTTCACTTTTACATCAATGGAATGATCTATGGCAACAACATCACTTAATGTAAAAGGGATGGCTCCAAATCCATTAACCGCACCTGCACATAACTCACAATGTGAGATATGTTGATATAGTTTCTCTTTCTCTTTCACACTGATCGTGTTACCGGAGTAAGCAGATAATTCTTGATAGGTTAAACAGTTGCTTATCATAGGGATGTTTATTTAGTATTGGTAAGGATCATTTTTAAATTACGTTTTCCATTCTGGATATAACTTTTTACTTCATTGGCAGAGTAGCCGGTGATGGCGACTATTTCGGTATAACTCATGTTTTTGTAATAAAACAATTCGATACATTTTTTTTGAAATGGATTTAGCTCATTTAAAGCATGTTCAAGTTTCTCTAATTGTTTGTCATCATTTTCTTGCTCTTCTGTTTCTGCTTTTTGTTGAATGCTGCTGTATTGATAATCAGATATCCGCTCCTGTTCCGTTTGCATCTTTCTTAGTTCGGATATACAATAGTTTCGCACAACGAATGATAGCCAAATTCTAAAATTTTCTATTTCACGTTTTTTTAGTTCGGTGAACAGTTTTTCGAAGATCTGTATCACAGCATCTTTAGCTTGCTCTTTATCTTTGAAATAATTGATACACATACCAAGAACAAGATGTGTGTATCGTTTGTAGAGCTCGCCTACATATATTTTCTCTCCGGAACGCTTATAGTTTTCAACCAGTTGGTTGTCGCTGAAGTGGCTGTAATTTGAAGTAGCATTGTTCATAGAGCCTAAGTTTTAGTTTTCCCGGAACCGGTTCTTGGAAAAGAGACGTTAGAATTTCCAGATTCCACAATTTTTTACCTGAAAAAGATCATTTTGTTAGCCGGGATGAGCAAACGGTCATATTTTAGAAATAAGTGGTCGGTTTTTATAATTTAAAAAAATAATGATCACCGTTTATGGAATCTTAGGAAAGGATTCGTCTATCTGTCAAAAGCAATAAGGAAGCGCACCTTGAATCAATTAATCTTTAAATAAACACGATTATGAAAACAATTAAAAAAATAATGATGCTGGCTTTTATAGGAATAGCCGGATCGACCCTAGCACAAGATCTAAGTATTGTAAAAGGAACCGTTTTAGATGAAAATGGAGCACCCATGCTTTTTGCAACCGTAGCTTTATTGGATGATACGGTTTTGGTAGGTGGAACAACAACCGATGATAAAGGCTATTTTATCATTAAATCGAATAATCAAGGGGAGTACAATTTGAAAGCGTCCTACACGGGCTATAATTCGCAATTGATAAAAAGAGTGAAGTTGGATGCCGCAAAGGTAGCACAGGTGAATTTTAAATTGAATCCATCTACGAATATGTTAACTACCGTGGAGGCGATCGGGGAATATAAAGAATCGATCATCAATCCTACGTATTCAACAGTTACCGCTATCACACACGACCAGATCGAGCACATGGCAGTAACAAAAGGCGATATTGTTTCGATCATCACAGCCGTTACTCCGGGAGTATTGGCAACCGATGATGGCAAGGATCTTTATGTAAGAGGATCCCGTTCCGGTAGCACCTTGTATTTTGTGGATGGCAACAAAGTGATCGGAAGTCCTGCCGTACCGGGAATGGGCATCTCCGGAATGGAAGTATTAACAGGTGGCGTTCCTGCCGAATATGGTGATTGTACCGGAGGTTTGGTGATCATCACCACCAAAGAGTATAAAATGGAAATGCGCAGAAAAGAGATCAAGAAAAGAAACAGGGAAGAGTCGAGAGTAGAAGCCTCTGTGTCATCGGATATTGAACAATAAATAAAAAAAGCCTGATTTATTCAGGCTTTTTTTTCTCTTTAATGATAAAGGCATTGAATCCGAGTCCGAATGTGATCCGTACTTCTTCCAATGAGAGTGGATAAGGTGCTTCAGCTAAATGCTGACCATAAACATATCTGGCTTCCATAAATAAGTGTGCGAAGCGTTGGAAATAATAGTTGAATCCTAATCCTGCAGTTCCTAAAGGACTTAATACTCCCGGGTAATTTGTTCTGCCGCCTAGTTCATCTGGATCGTCAAAATATCGTTGTTTATACGATTGAGTATAAGCAATGCCGGGTTGAAGAATGAAATAAGGATCGAAATGCCCTTTGGTTTGTATATGAAATACAGTGCCTAGCATAACAGAATGGTTATGCAAAAAACCCATCGAGTCGGAAATACCGCTGCTTCCTAAAAGATAATTAGCATCACCACGGAAAGAGATCCTATTATCCATGTAATATTCCAAATTCCCGTTTACATGTACATTCTTTATTCCGCTTTTATACATATAGCCCGAAACAATGGATGCATCGGCTCGCATTAAGTGTTTGTGTATGTATTGCTGACGCTCATATTGAGCGAGTATCGGTGTTGTAAATAATAACACCAGTACAGTTGAAATGATCGTTCTCATAATAAAATGTGTTAGGTGAAATTATTTTCTTTTACGATGCTGATCCCACATGTCGAACAAGCGGACGTTCATGCTTAAGTTGACTAAAAGATGGCCTTCTACTCCTCTGTTTCTTTGCTTTTCTATCAAAACATCTTTCTTGCCATCTAATTCAAATACTTCGGCTTTTACATCATACCCCAAATGCATCATGTATTGGGTGGTCAATGAAATATCAACTCTGTCGGTCACGTTATAGTGTGCACCTATTCCGGCTTGCACCGCACTGCTAAATTTATCTTTATAAAAATCGGTATTGTTTTTAGAAACTTTTGTGTAGTCGAAACAATGACCTGCTAAAATGTAAGGTACAACCTTACCCTTTGTGGTTTCATAATTTAATGGATAGCCTAATACACTCCAGCCGATATGCCAGTCAACCCTTCTTGCCACTCCACCAATATCGGTAGTAATGTAGTCCATAAACCAATCGGTATTCACTCTGCTTAAAACACGGATACGGAATTGTCCGCCATATCCAAATCCATTGGCACCATCATCGCTGAAGGCACTTACTGTATTTCGAATTCCTAATTGAAAATAACCGCTTTCTTTGTCGAGTTTCTCCCTTTCCTGCGCAAAGCCAGTAAATGATACAAGCAGAATGCTGAGTAAAATTAATTTTTTCATGGTTGTGGGGATCTTGTGTTTCTAAGTATAAAACTATACTTTATTATTAAATATTGTACAAAAAACTATTATTACCTTTGTGATGATAATTTTTTAAATATCATGTATGCTTAAAAATAATCCTCAAAAAGCGATCATCATGTGGCTTCTGATCGGTTGCTTCCTGATATATGCCATGGTTGTGATCGGTGGTATTACACGACTAACACATTCGGGTTTGTCGATGGTAGAATGGAATATGATCGTTGGTTCCTTACCTCCTATGAGCGATGCCGATTGGCAGATCCCTTTTGAAAAATATAAGTTAAGTCCGGAGTACCAGATCATCAATAATCAATTTTCTTTAGAAGAATTTAAATCCATTTATTGGTGGGAATATATTCACCGTTTTTTAGGTCGTACCATCGGAATGGTATTCATTTTACCATTCTTCTATTTTTTGATCAGAAAACGATTTGATAAAGTACTTTTAAGAAAAATGCTGGTGTTATTGGCATTGGGTGCTTTTCAAGGATTCTTGGGTTGGTTTATGGTAAAGAGTGGTTTGCAAAAAGAACCGCATGTTAGTCATTACCGTTTAGCGGCACATTTGATCAGTGCATTTACTGTATTTGGTTTCACCTTGTGGTATGCGCTTGATTTGATCTATCCGAATCATGTTCAAACGAATGACTATCATCAAAAAGTGATTCGTAATAGTAAGATCGTTTTTGGTTTTATTGTGTTGCAGATCATCTATGGCGCTTTTGTTGCCGGCTTGAAAGCAGGGATGTTTTATAACACTTTCCCAATGATGGGAGAGGAGTTTTTCCCGGAAACCATCACTTCACATGATTCATTTATTATGAATTTCTTAGAGAATGGAGCAGGCGTTCAATTCGTGCATCGTTATTTGGCGATGTTTGTGGCACTCATTGTTTTCTTATTATGGGATTCTGCCCGTAAGTTAGATCTTACAAAACTGCAACGCAGAGCAGCCAACAGCATGTTGTATATGGTGATCATTCAGTTTTTACTTGGAATAGTTACCTTGATCTATGCGGTTCCGGTAACATTGGGTGTTTTGCATCAAACAGGTGCTTTCTTTTTATTTGCTGCTACGTTGTGGTTCATGCACAGCTTAAAGAAACAATAGAAAAATTAGTTTTTCCATTTAAAGGTATTTATCATGTGATAAATATCTTTTTTTATGAAATCAACTACCGGTTTGATTGAGTCGGTATTCGGGACAGCATTAAAATAAAGTGCTCCTCTGATAAAGTGCTTGGTACTATCCGTTAAAAAGAACTGAACTGAAGAGGCTGCATTCCCACCAATATCGTACAGCAATCCATACACTTTTAAGGAATCAATTTTGATCAGTTCTTCTTCGATGCGTGATGCTTTCACCTGATGTTTGGACGCTAGTTCATAGGTGTCGTCCAGATATCCATTGACATTACCTTTTACTTCTTTATAGCTTAGGTGTAAGGTGCCGTTAAATTGTTTGTAATCTACATTTATCCAGCATGGTTCTGCCAATGCATTCGGATCTTTACTGATACTGGCATATTGTGGGATCTCAAAACTAAAAGGGCAAGAGGAATCGTATTGAACATACGCTTTTTCAGGAAAGCTAAGGCGATAATAGGCTCTTGGCTTTGGTGCAATCGTTTCATCATCATCATCACTTCCACAAGAAGCTAAAACGATCATTGCTGTAGCGAATAAAAAAAATAAAATATTATTCTTCTTCATGGTTTCTTTCGATGGTGATCTTAACACGTTTAACTTTTCTATTGTCGGCCGACTCGATCGTGAATAGTAAATTCTTGAATTTTATTTTATCATTCTTAACAGGGATGCGTCCTTCAATTTCAATAATGAAACCGGCAAGTGTGTCGGCTTCTCCTTTTTCATCTTCAAAGTCATCACCATTAATCTCCAGGATCCTGTACACATCGTTTAAGTGCGCTTTTCCTTCAAATACATAATTATTCTCGTCTAGTTTGGAATATACCAGATCATCGTCAT
>JAEUTU010000065.1 GCA_016786925.1 Bacteroidia bacterium | reverse complement strand
TCAATATCGGTCATGATCTCATCTTTACTTTCCGAATTAGAGAAATATCCTCTAATGGCAGCCAAATACTTATTGAGTTTTTCGTATGCATCTTCCTCAATGTGAAAAATAATGCCACTTAAATTCATTGTTATTGTACGGTTCATTTTATGTTGGTTTTAAAGAAGGTTAAAAATTAATTTTGTGTTGTTTTATTTACTGCTTCTACTAATTCATTCCAGGTGATATTGAGTTCTTTTAAAAATTGCTCGCCAACCGGAGTGAGTTTGTAATATTTTCTTGGTGGACCTGATGTCGACTCTTCCCATCGATAACTTAGTAGCCCATCATTTTTTAAGCGGGTAAGTAGCGGATACAATGTTCCTTCTACCACGATCAGTTTTGCTTCTTTCATTTTTTCAATAATTTCCGATGGATAATGCTCGGTCTTAGAAAGAATGGATAGAATACAAAACTCCAGAACCCCCTTTTTCATTTGCGCTTTTGTGTTTTCTATATTCATTGCTATTTATATTTAAAATCAGTACTTATTTGACAATGCAAAGATATATATATAAATTAGTACCTTGTATCGCATAGTACTAAAATAATTTGCAACTTATTGATTTTCAGTATTTAAAAATTTCAATAGAATCTAAAAAAATGAGTAATTTTGCAAAAAATTATATTTTATGCATCTAGCTCAGGACTTTAATGAACTCTTTACAGTTGCTTCATTGATCAGTTTACTTACTCTTTCCGTATTAGAGATCGTTTTAGGTATTGATAACATTATTTTTATTTCCATTGTAGCCGGTAAATTGCCCAAAGCCAAACAGCCTAAAGCCCGAACTATTGGCTTAATGTTGGCTTTGATCATGCGTGTTACTTTATTATTTAGCATTTCTTGGATCGTTGGATTAAAAGATGCCTTGTTTCATATAGGTGATTTTGGTGTAACAGGGAGAGATCTGATCCTTTTTGCAGGTGGGGTGTTCCTTTTATATAAAACGACTATTGAATTGCATAATAAGGTGCAGGGATATGAAGAGGATGAGATGAAGTCGAATAAAAATAGTTTTAAAGGGATCGTTATGCAGATCGTATTGATTGACATTGTTTTCTCATTTGATTCTATTTTGACCGCAGTAGGTTTGGTTACCAATTTAATTGTCATGATCCTTGCTGTTATCATAGCAATGATCATTATGATCCTGTTCTCCGGAAAAGTAAGTGATTTTATTAATGAAAATCCAACGATCAAAATTTTAGCATTATCATTCTTATTAATGATCGGGATAATTTTAGTGTTGGAATCATTGCATCAACATGTCGATAAAACGATCGTTTATATATCCATCGCATTCTCTTTATTTGTTGAGGTGCTGAATATTCGTATGCGTAAGAAAGTCGGGAAGGGTGATACTAATGATGACCCAAGAGATGTAATCTGATCAGTGATTGCTTCTTCGCACTGTGAATACTTACGTTCAGATCAAAGCCCAATAGCAATATTAAAGAGTTGATGTAGATCCACATCATGATCACGATCAAGGTTCCGATCGAGCCGTATAGTTTGTTGTAATTTCCAAAATTGTTTACGTAGTAACCAAATGCCAGTGAGGCAATGATGATCAGTACGGTTGCAAACATGGAGCCTGCTGAAAAGAAGCGCCATCCCTTTTTCTCTTTTGGTCCCAGGTAGTAATGAAACGATATAAGCGAATAACACAAAACTGCTAGGATGATCCACTTCCCGGTATTTAATATGTAATAAAGTGCTTTGTCTTTATGGATCAAATATTTGAATCCGATCTCAGTCCCAATCACCAAACCAATTGCTGTTGATATCAAGATCACCGTAATGAATAACATGTAAAATGAGGCTAGTCGCTGTCCGATAGCAGTACGCGTTTCAATATCGTGATAGGTTTCGTTGAAGGCATTGATCATGGCATTAAAACCATTGGTGGAGAAATACAAAGCCGATAGAAAACCGAATGATAGTAATCCTCCTCTTTGATTTTTGATAATATCCGCAATTGTTCCTTCTGTTGCTTCAAATGCTGATTTAGGCATGATGTTCTGCAGTAGATTAAATAGATAATCCTGAAAATTATCGATCGGGATGTAGGGGATAAGTGTAAAAAGAAAAATAATGGTTGGAAATAACGCTAAAAAGAAACTGAATGCAAGGGATGATGCACGCATATTCAATGCTCCATTCTTTAATCCTTCAATGAAAAATTTGGATACCACATAAAACGACAAGCCTTCGAATCCGGGAAGTTTCAAGCGCTGACTCCCTTTCATTACCCTGTAAACGGGCTTTATCCGGATCAATCGTTTTACCTGTTTTACTTGCATGTTAGTATGCTTTTAAGCTCAAGTCGATGCTTTTGATATGATGTGTCAGTGCTCCAACGGAAATAAAATCAACTCCACATTTGGCATATTCACCAATGGTCTTTTCTGTAATTCCACCCGATGCTTCTGTTTCATATTTGCCATCAATTAATTTGATCGCTTTTTTAATATCCGCATAGCTGAAGTTATCAAACATTACACGATGAACATTTCCTATTTCTAAAATTTGTTTGACCTCGTCCAAATTCCTTGCTTCGATCTCTATCTTGAGTTTTTTCTTTTTTGACTTCAGGTATTTGTTAGCTGCTTTAATTGCTTGTGGAATACCACCGGCATAATCAATATGATTGTCTTTTATCAGGATCATATCATACAAACCAATACGGTGATTCGCTCCGCCACCGATAACCACTGCCCATTTTTCGAGTCCGCGTAAATTAGGTGTGGTTTTACGGGTATCGATCACTTTGGTCTTTGTTCCTTTACAAAGTTGCACCAGTTGATTGGTTTTGGTTGCAATACCGCTCATGCGTTGCATACAATTTAGGACTAGGCGCTCTGCTAATAATATAGATTGAGAGCTACCTTCAACTGTGAGAACAACATCGCCTACTTTTACTTTTTTCCCGTCATTGATAAGTACATTTACTTTTAACGACTTATCTACTTGTTTGAATATTTCTACAGCTAATTCCACTCCGGCAATGACTGCATTCTCTTTTACCAAAAGTTTAGCTTTTCCTTTTGCTTTTGAAGGGATACAAGAAAGAGAGGTGTGATCGCCATCTCCAATATCCTCGGCAATGGCTTGTTTGATGAATTGTTTAACGTTGAAATGATAGTTCTTTTCAGGGAATAGCTTTTTACTCATTCGCGGTCTCTATTTTAAATTGCTGAATCAAGGTTTGACTACCTGTAGCCTTGATCAAAAAATAGGTTCTAAATTTACCATTGGATGTTTCCAGGGTACCTATTACATATTGTGATCCGCTTTTGGGCTGACTCTTATGCGCAACCGTAAAGGATTTTACGGGATGTTTGGTGAAAAAATCTTTAAGGATCATTTCGGCTTGTTGCTTGCTATATACATCTTCTTTTTCAATCACTTTCAGATCCACATTTTCGATGAAATACTTGGAAATGTTCTTAGGATTGCCTGAACGGATAGCAGCAGCAATGTCATCAATTATGTCTAATGTAAATGAAAAAGACAAAACAGATACGAATAAAAGTATAACAAAAGACCTTGTTCTCATTTTTTTATAGTTCATGATCTAAAAGGAGCAATAATTAAGCCACATTACTAATAAAGATCAAAATATATTTCCAGCAATTTTGTGGTCTTACAAAAATATAGTTTTTTTACAATGAATATCAATTAAAGATGAAAATTACACTTATCCTGAACGGGAAAACGGAAGATGATCACATTATAAAAGGCTTCGCGATATATGAGCAGCGCTTGAAGCATTATATCTCTTTTGAAACGATCGTGATACCGGCTCTTAAAAATACAAAAGCTTTATCGGTGGAGCAGCAAAAACAAAAAGAAGCGGAGCTGCTGTTTAAACATATACAATCATCCGATAAGCTGATATTATTGGATGAAAATGGGAAGGAATACCACTCAGTAGGCTTTTCCGAATTCATACAACAGCAGATGAATTCAGGGATCAAAAATCTTGTATTTGTGGTGGGCGGCCCTTATGGCTTTAGTGATGAGGTGTACAAACGTGCAAACGGAAAGCTCTCCTTATCTAAAATGACCTTCTCGCACCAGATGGTCCGCTTATTCTTTGTAGAACAGGTGTATAGAGCTATGACCATTTTGAAAAACGAACCTTATCATCATCAGTAAAATTAAAACCAGGATCTTATTTCGGCTGATAATCTATTCACATCCATTCTTTCAATAGGATGTTGTGTGTTTGGAAACACTATGAACTGAGCATTTTTTAATTGCTTGTAAACGGCAATGGTTTCTTCTAATGTAACCATGCTGTCTTTGTCGCCAATGCTGATCATTACCGGTTGTTCAATAGAAGAGTAGTCCGTTAATGAGAGTGTATTCTGCTCACCTAATTTTAGCATCATTGCTGCTGTTTTTTGGAGCACTACTTTCCAGTCGTTGGGGTGATGTCTACTTTCCAATGTTTTGGCAAATGCAGTTAGTTTTTCTGCTATTACATCAGGGTTAAGCATCTTCACTTCCTTTTGTGCGATCTCCGGGGTCCATAAAAACTTAGTAGCCAATGTCATTACTTTTTTTACACGCTCAGGATGATGTTTGGCAAGATAAAGAGCAACATAACCGCCCATACTATAACCGAAAATGTTTATCGTTTGAATGGCCTGTTTATCTAAAAAGGTTATCACGTCTTTGGCAAATTGTTCAATAGAGAAGTGTTCAGGAAGAGTTTCACTTCCATGACCGCTGAAATTTATGCTATGAACAATGAATTGACTGCTTAGCTGTTGCTTTAATGGCTCCAGCTGGTCTTTGGCTCCAATGGCACCGTGTAATAGTAATAGTTGTTCCATATATCTGAATTGACTGTAAAAATATAAATTTTAGAATTGCAATAATAAGTACTTTTGTGCCGGATGGAAACAATTGAAAAACCTGTAGAAAAAATAACGAGTACTCCGAAACCATTGAATGGTAATGGAGAAAGAGTGTTTTTGGAAGGTCCGCAGTCACGCTGGAGAGAGTTTGTGTTTGTGATAAAAGTGATGTTGGAATTTATTAAAGGTTTTCGAGCCTTACATTTTGTGGGGCCATGTGTTACGATATTTGGTTCAGCACGTTTCCCTGAAACGCATCATTCCTATATCATGGGACGAAAAGTAGGAGCGGGAATAGCCAATCTTGGTTTTACTGTTATGACCGGTGGAGGTCCAGGAATTATGGAGGCCGCCAATAGAGGAGCAAAAGAAGCGGGTGGACGATCAGTTGGATGTAATATTGTACTGCCACACGAACAACATCCTAATCCTTATTTGGATAAATGGGTGAGCATTCGTTATTTTTTTGTTAGAAAAGTATTATTGTCGAAATATTCTTATGCTTTTATTGTATTGCCTGGAGGTTTTGGAACTTTAGATGAATTTTTTGAAGCCTTAACACTTATTCAAACCAATTCGATCAAACGTTTTCCTATCGTTTTAATGGATAAAGAGTTTCACAAGTTGTTGTGTGAGCATTTTGAACACATGGCCCGCCATGGTACTATTAACAAGGAAGATATGAAATTGTTGATCGTTACGGATTCTGTGGAAGAAGCGGTAGCTCATGTAGAGAAGTTTGCGATCAAACAATTTGATCTTCGCAAGAGAACAGTTCCGAAAGCTTTTACCTGGTTGGGGGAGGAGAAATAATTGGTTCTTTTTTGAAGCTAAAAGTGTATTCGCTTTTGTTGTCTTTATCATCCCATACTTCAATGTAGAATGTGTGAATGCCGGGCGTATAGCGTTCATCAAAAGTGTAAAACAGCAGATCTTTTTTTGTCTCAAATTCGCACAGCACCCACTTTCCATCGATGGTAGCTCTGTATTTTTTTATTCCTGAAAGATCGTCATTTGCAATAATGCCGATATAGTTTTCTTTATTGAGATCAATGATTACCGAATCTTTATGAAACTTAAACGCGGGTTTCAGTTTAGGAGAAATGGTGTCGATGCACACTCCGAAATTTCCAAATGATTTGGTGTTGGCCTTTATCCAGCCATTGTCAAACGTTCCACCGATATAACTTTTTTTTCCTTTGTCAGATACAGAAACTATGCAAGCTTTTGTTTGTAGTGATTCCGGTAATGTTGTTGGTTTGATAGCGATCGAGATGGCTTTTTGTAATGCCGTCTCCATATTCATTATCTTGTGCATGCTGGAATAAAATCCTTTCGCGGCAGGAGTTTTAGAATAGCTAAAGCTATAATCATCATACATGGCATTGCCGGGGATTGAAATTTTTGCTTCGTTGAAGTTGAATGTTTTATCATCCAGGCAACTGTGGATGATACGTGGATCTTCTTTTGTTGCAGCAACAGGTTTACTCAGACTGCGGACATTTAATTGAATTTCTGTACTGTTACCTGCAAAATCTTTTA
>JAEUTU010000029.1 GCA_016786925.1 Bacteroidia bacterium | reverse complement strand
GGGCTAAAATTTTTGAGCAACGAATTTACGATTTTTATTGATTGGCTGTAAAGTTTATTTAGACGGAAAGGGCTTTCGGCAAGACCAAATAAAAATCCCGGAGAACTTGATAAAAACTCCGGGATCTTTTGGATAAAACTAAACATGAAACACTGTTGTGCTACTCCTTCACAACACCAAGTTTTTACAATTTATCTTGGACATGATATCCATTTGTGGCGATAAACTGCATAGCAAATATGTAACGGTAAAAAGCGAAAACAAAACCAAGTTTTTATAAAAAATAAGTTTTCGGGAACAATATATATGATATTTATACTTGAATCAGCCCCTCCCAAAAGCCTATAAAAAGGCTATTTTGGTCTTATCATGTAAGATTGCTGCAAAAATGATATAAGGTTTCGGAACACAAAAAACACCCAAAAACTCTTTGATTAACAATTAATTAGACAAAAATTAGGTTTTTATTTCCTGTGTTATATATTTGCATATCTCTAAACTAAATGTATTAAAATGTCATCTACAAACAATAGTTTGTTTTTGCTTATCAAGTCGTTGTCGGCACCGGAAAAAGGCTATATAAAAAAGCAGGCCGGTGTACATGCTGTTGGTGGGCAAAATAAGTACATCAAGATCTTTGATGCCATTGACAGACAAAAAGAATACAGCGAAAAGGATCTAGTTCGTAAATTTAAAGGCGATCCTGTTCTTTTGAATTTTTCAGTAACAAAAAACTATCTGTTCAAATTCATTTTAAAAAGTTTAGAATCCTACCATTCCAATGTAAAGAGCGATCTGCGAAGTATGCTGAATCATGTGGAGATCCTCTATAACAAGAACTTGCCGGGTGTTGCCAAAAAAATGCTGGTAAAAGCGAAAACCATTGCCAAACAATATGAGTTGTATGAATTTATGGAGGAGATCATTGATTGGGAAATTGTATTATTAGTGGAAGAAGCCAAACCTGAAAATTATCTGGAACTTGTCAATAGCTATTTTGATGAGTTATATGACAGCATCGATAAAAAGAAAAAGATAATAGGCTATAAACACTTATACCAAAAATTAAGAGCCAAAGCCTTGTATACGGGACTTACCCGTAACGATGAAGACGTACTTGAATATCAAAAGATATTTGAAGAATCGAAATCAAACAACAATAGTTTGCTTTCCACATTCAATGCACAATTCTATAGGAATTTAATGCAATCGAATTTCTTGTTCACGCTCAATGAGCAGGCAAATGCAGAAAGTTTGTTACAGGAAAATGTAGATCTGTTTGAACAGAATAAACATATGGCCTCTGTGAAGCCCTTTGCATACATCGGTATTCTTAGAAACAAAGCTGTAAATGAGCTCAGTTTAATGCGTTATGATGAGCTCTTTTCAACCATCGAAAAAATGGATGCATTCGTTAAAGAATACGGACACATCAACAAGTATTACGAGGTACTTACCGAGAACTTAAAACTCTTCGTTTACATTCCGATGGGGGAATTTGAAAAGGCATTGAAGATCGGTAAAAAGCTAGAACTGTTGTATGAGCAAATTGCACCAACAAAAGTGATCGAAAAAGAAAAGCTTTTGCACAACTATGCTTTAGCGTATATCTACATTGCATTGGAGGAATATCGATTAGCTAATCAGCATATCAATAAATTATTGAATCAGCCGGAAAGTAATTTCAGAAGTGATATTTATTGTTTCTCCCACATTCTCAGCTTGATCATTTATTACGAATTGGGGAATATTGAATTGATGGATTACCGTATCCGCACTACTTACCGCTTACTTTTAAGAAGAAACAAATTGCATGAATTTGAAAAACAGATATTGAACTTCCTGAAGAACTCTGATATCCGTAAAAAGAATTCTCCGGAACAACTCAATGCTTTCAAGCTGTTAAAAGCAAACATTGAAAGCGCAACCAGCAACAAGATCGAAAAAAATGCATTAAGCTTATTCGACCTTATCTCCTGGCTGGAAAGCAAGATCGACAACCGCAGCTTTATGGATATTAAAAAGGAAAAGTTTATGAAGCAGCATACGTTTGAAGCCTCAAACGCACACATGCACTAATCCACAATTCGTTTTAGATGAAGTTCTTTTGGCGGAGCAAGTATCAACGGAACCGTTTCTGTAGTAACCGAGCTGGTATCCAATCCGAATGCTTTTGCTTCTGATAAACTTAAATGTTTTAAAAAGGCATGAATATCCAAAACAACTTTTTCTAATACCGGTAATTCATTTTCATACGACAAGAATTTCTCGATCACAATAAAGCGGAAATCGCCAATGATGTTGTTTTTATTCAATGATTTATAACGGCTGGTGATATCCACTTCTTTATTTTTCACCAAATCTTCCACCACTTTACGGAACATCAAATTAATACGGGGCGCTACACGGAATCCTAATTTGAAATCGATTCGGATCACATCATCATGAATAAATTCACAAACTTTATATTCCATACGATACGGCTCATCAACTACATCCACATGCACAAACCAATAGATATCGGCACGCTTCGGTTGTTTTTGCATGATGGAATAGATGATCTTCGATTCGATCTCTTCTCTGTTATTTGCACTTGTTAAATACACCAAGTGTGTTGCATATTTCGGAACACTTAGATCGCGACTCAGATCTTCCAATACAGGTAAATAATCTGTCAACTTTACAAACTCCACATAACGGTTACGGATCTTACGGGCATAAAACCAGATAAGCATTACTGAAGTAAGAATCATGGCAATCAATAAACTGATCCAGCCTCCTTTTGTAAATTTTTCCATTTGAGCAACCAGGAATGACAACTCAATAAATAGATAAACCAAAACAAATCCCCAAATAAGTGGCGACCAAAAACGCTTGATCTTCATAAAATACGTCAATAAACGTGATGACATCAACATTCCTAAAATGATCGTTAAACCGTAAGCAGCCTCCATCTTTGAGGATTCCTCAAAATAAAGCACCACCACAATACAACCTGCACATAACAACCAATTAATAGAAGGAATATACAACTGACCCTTAAGATCGCTCGGATATTTGATCTTTGCCTTTGGCCAAAAATTTAATCGAATAGCTTCATTGATCAATGTGAATGAACCACTGATCAAAGCCTGACTGGCAACAATGGTTGCAACTGTTGCTAAACCAATTCCTACAGGTAAGAACCACTCCGGCATAATGGTATAAAAAGGGCTGGCTCCATGCAATTCCTCTCCCTGATGTGCGATCAACCAGGCACCTTGACCAAAATAATTCAAGATCAACATCAGCTTAACAAAGATCCAGCTGATACGGATGTTCTCTCTTCCACAGTGTCCAAGATCGGAATACAATGCTTCTGCTCCGGTAGTACAAAGGAAAACTGCACCTAATAACCAAAAACCACCCGGATGTTTTACTAACAAATCATAACCATACATTGGATTCAATGCTTTTAACACTTCCCAATTACCCAATAACTGAGAAAAGCCCAGAACACCCAACATCACAAACCATAATAACATCACCGGACCAAAAAACTTTCCAATGGATTTGGTTCCGAATTGTTGAATAGCAAATAGTAAGAAGATGATCACAATAACGATTGGAACAGTGGGAATATGTTTTAATGAATCCACCATTCTCAATCCTTCAATGGCTGAAGAAACAGAAATAGGAGGTGTGATGATCCCTTCCGCTAAAATGGCACTACCACCTATTACAGCAGGAAATAACAACCATTTTACTTTTGTTTTTTTAACTAATGTATATAATGAAAAAATTCCCCCCTCACCTTTATTGTCTGCCCTCAAAGTGAGCATAACATATTTTAAGGTCGTTTGAAGTGTCAGTGTCCAGAAGATACAGGAGATGCCTCCCATTACTACTGCAGAATCAATAGGTGCATCACCAACGATCGCCTTTAATACATATAATGGTGATGTCCCGATATCACCGAAAATAATTCCAAGCGTTACTAATAAACCCGCTGCTGAGAGCTTATGTACATGCTGATGTCCGTTGGTTGCCATTTGAAAGGAATAAAAAGCGAGCAAAACTACAAAATATTAAAGCATACAAGCGTTAAAATTTCGACAAATATTTATTGTTGGCACATTGGAGAGGTAAAACTGTGTTCCAATTTTATAGATACAAAAAACAAAAGCCTCCCGGCAATGAAGCGGAAGGCTTTTCTAAAGAATAAATTGGCTCCTGTTATACCAATGCAATGTCAAATTGTACAAGGTCAACAAACTCTTGCACACGAGCATCAACTTGCTCTTGTGTTAAGCTAACCAAGTTTTCTGTTCCGAATTTCTCCACACAGAAAGAAGCGGTTGCTGAACCAAAAATGATGGCACGTTTCATATTGTCAAAAGAGATATCTTTTGTTTCTGCCAAATAGCCGATAAATCCACCTGCAAAGCTATCTCCTGCTCCTGTTGGGTCAAATACATCCTCTAAAGGCAATGCAGGAGCAAAGAAAACCTGTTCTTTGTTGAACAACAAAGCTCCATGTTCTCCTTTTTTAATGATCAAATATTTAGGTCCCATTTCCAGGATCTTTTGTGCTGCTTTCACTAATGAGTATTCTCCGGATAACTGACGTGCTTCTGAATCGTTGATGGTCAACACATCCACCATCGTTAATGTTTCTTTCAAATCATTCAAAGCAATATCCATCCAGAAATTCATGGTATCCAATACGATCAATTTCGGACGGTTTTTCAATTGTTTGATCACTTGTTGCTGTACTTTCGGCACCAAGTTCCCCAACATTAAAAATTCACAATCCTGGTAGGCATCCGGAACAACTGGGTTAAATGTTTCTAATACATTCAACTCAGTAGTGATGGTATCGCGGGTATTCATATCATTATGATATTTTCCTGCCCAAAAGAAGGTTTTTTGATCTTTCAGGATCTGTAAACCATCCGTATTAACACTGTGCTTATTCAGCATGGCAACGTGCTCAGCAGGGAAATCACCTCCTACAACGGAGATCAAATTGATGTTTTTTGTATAATAAGAAGCAGCCAAAGAAATATATGTGGCAGCTCCTCCAAGGATTTTATCGGTCTTTCCGAAAGGGGTTTCAATAGCATCAAATGCAACGGTACCTACAACTAATAAGCTCATAATCTGTTTTTTAAAAAATTTTTGCACAAATATATTGCATATTTCACAAGAACATACTAATATTGCACTCCTTTTTTGAGAGAATTATCAAAAAGGTATTAACCAGAATAAATTCCTCCTTAGCTCAGCTGGTTAGAGCACATGACTGTTAATCATGGGGTCCCTGGTTCGAGCCCAGGAGGGGGAGCCAAAAAACACAAAGCCACTCATTGTTGAGTGGCTTTTTTTATTCCAATAAAAGAACTAATGTTTTGTGTATATATTATATTTTCTAAAAAGCTAGATCGATTTTAAATTGGAACCACCAGTGATTATAACTTGAGAATTGAGCAACACAACACTGGAGCCTATACTGATGCATTCACTATAAAAGGTATTCCTTGGGAAAAATTTTTCCTGTTTGAGAATTTAAACAGCGAGCAAGCCTACCAAATTGAAAAACACTTAAAGAAAATGAAATCTAAAACATTTATTCAAAATCTCGTAAAGTATCCTGAGCTTGCTGATAAAATAGCTAAAATGTATCAATAAAATGGTTCGACCCCGATAGCTATCGGGGCAGGAGGGGGAGCCAAAAACAGAATAGGAATGAAAGCCTGCCTGCGCTGTGCTTCGGCAGACAGGCGAAAGCGATCATTCCTTTTTTTATTCCTTAACCTGCCGGATGTTTTGTGTATGTATTGTATATTCTAAAAAGCTAGATCGTTTTTAAATTAGGCCTATCAATAACCTTTACTTAAAACAGAAAAACAATATCCACTTTTAACAGAAAATTCAACACATTCATCCTATACAACAGCCTTTTTGTCCTAATTCCTTTTCAGTAGGCATTGTTTTCTGTTTTTTTATTTACATTTAACCTGATTCAAAAAAAACATGCAGGTGTACGCTCATATCCTCCTTCAAAAGATCAAACTGTTTTCAGCAGTGTTTTTTATGGTTGTATGTACCAGCCAGTATGCGCAAGTTCCACTTACCGATTCACTCGAAAATTTGGTTGCCAATAAACAAACACCCGATACAACTAGAGTTTTCGCACTATGTAATATTGCCAGAGATATTAAAGGAAGCAACCCGAACAAAGCTATTTTAAAAGCAAAAGAAGCAACACTATTAAGTCGTCAAATAAAGTTTTTACACGGAGAAGCTCTTTCCCTTATCAACACCGGTGAGATCTATTATGAAATGGGGAAGCATAAAGAAGCCTTAGAATATTGGTTTCAATCCATTGCCGTGTACAAACAAATGAGTGTGTCGGAAAAAGCACAAGAAAAAGCTATAGGACTTCACGGATTAACGGATAACCTCATCTTTATTTCCCGTTTATACTGCGAAATAGGGGAATTGAAAAATTTCGAAAAACATGTTGCCGAAGCGAAAGAGATCATGAAGAATAACCCCAACGAATATTCCCGCTTGGGTTGGATCGGGATTGAATGGGCAGGATGTTATTATGGTAATGAAAAATATGATGAAGCAGAAAAGCTTTATAATGATGCATTGGAGTCTTTCCGAAAAGTAAATGATCAATACGGAACAGCGAACACTTTAGCAAACATCGGTATGCTACAAAACAAAAGAGGAAATATTGATTATGCTTTACTTTCACTTAACCGGTCACTTGAACTCTACAAAAAAGTAAATTCAATAGACGGACAAGCATGGGTAAATAACATTATTGGAAACATCTATAACGATGCAAACAAGCTGGATCTTGCCAAAAAGTATTTTCAAGAAGCACTTGAAAATAGTATTCAATGCAACAGTATCGATTTTCAGATCAACTCACTCATCAACCTTGGCGCTGTACATAAAAAAATGGACAAAGCCGCAGAAAGCATCAGCTTTTGGCAAAAGGCACATTCGCTTGCTTTGAAGCATTCAAAACCTAGTTATTTAATTACAACCAGCAGATACCTATCCGGTTATCTAGAACAAAAAGGAGATGCTAAGAATGCCTTGCTATATTTAAGGCAAATGATCGCTATAAAAGATAGTTTGAATAATAATGAGAACATGAAGGCGATCGGAAAATTGGAATCACAATATGATTTTGATAAAGAACAAGCTATCCAGGAATCTCTTCACGAACAGGAATTAAGCACACAAAAAGCAGTAGCTGTTGCGGAACAAAAACAACAAAACATTATTCTGATCTCTGTTACTTTTGGTTTGATCATCTTTTTAGTATTCTCTGTTTTTCTTTATAACCGCTTCCGTATTACCAATAAACAAAAGCATTTGATCGCTCAACAAAAAGAGCTGGTGATGGAAAAGAACAAAGAAATTCTTGATTCTATCAAATATGCTAAACGGATACAGGCAGCGGTATTGCCAGCCAAGGCTACATTTAACAAACTTCTTCCGGACAGCTTTATCATTTATAAACCAAAAGATATTGTAGCCGGAGATTTTTATTGGCTGGAACACAAGAACGATAGAATATTGGTTGCTGCCTGCGATTGTACAGGGCATGGCGTTCCGGGAGCAATGGTGAGTGTTATTTGCAATAATGGAATGAACCGAAGTGTGCGTGAACACAACATCACTTCGCCCGATGAAATTTTAAATAAAACACGTGAGATCGTTGTTCAGGAATTTGACAAAAGTGAAGAAAGTGTAAATGATGGAATGGATCTCGCTTTGATCTCATTCGCTTATTCCGGTAATAAAATAGCACTTGAATTTGCCGGAGCCAATAACTCCATTTTAGTAGCAAGAAAAGATACTGATGACATTGAAGAAGTAGAAGGTGACAAACAGCCGATTGGCGCCTTCGATGATTTTAAACCGTATGTGAAACATCAGTTGATATTAAATAAAGGAGATATGGTGTACCTGTTTACCGATGGGTATAAGGACCAGTTTGGCGGAGAAGAAATTTATAAAAACAAAAGCGGCAAAAAATTCAAAGGCAACCGACTAAAAAAATTATTGCTCACGATCAAAGACAAAAACACCGAAGAGCAAAAACGAATTCTGGAAGAAGAATTTGATAAATGGAAAGGCAGCTTGGATCAAATTGATGATGTATGCGCCATTGGAATTAGATTATAAAAAAAGCCTGCAAAATGCAGGCTTTTTTGTTATTTGATTTGTATCATTTTCTTCATAACAGTGTTGTCGTTTATTCTAATCTTCACAAAATATACGCCATCGGGACATTTTAAAGTGGGGCTAACAAAAGCTGAATATCGCCCAGGTTGTTTAATTGAGTTTTCAATAACCTCTATTGTCTGCCCAAGTGCATTGAACAATTCAATACTAACATTGGATTCGCTCCTAAGTTCATATGATATCTGAGTACTTTCATTAAATGGATTTGGATAAATTGAAATTATATCTCCTTCAGCTGGGGCCTCTATTCCGGCAGTAACTTCAAAAGCGGTAGGAACAACATTAAAATAAAGATTATTCCCTTGGGCATCAACAGCCGAATAGCCAACAATATCTAATTCTATCGAATCGACTGAAAAGATGGCATTATTTAGTTGAAATTGAATTGTCCCCAAATGTCCATATCCATTAATTGCAAGGTGGTCTGTTCTTGTTTGTGCCAGTCGAATTAATGAATTAACCGGACCTATTTTAGCAATTTTCAACCCATTAGAGCCATTTAGTAACCACGAATTTGAAAAGCTAATGTTCTCTGAACCGGGTTGAACTAATGAAGAATTATAAGAAATATCAAAAGCTAAACCATACAAATTTTCAACGGGATTTACCTGCGTCCCCAACCAAATATCTGCCGTTACCCAATCGCCTGGATTATAAGAACTATTGTTTGTTGTTATGAAAAAATCAGACTCTGAAGCACGTAGATCTGTAGTATTAGGGGCAAATGAATGTGATTGAGTAAAATTAAGATCAATTGCTAATGTATCATTGCTATCTACAATCCCATCTCCATTACAATCGGCATGTTTCAAATCTGCGCCATTATTTTGAATTCGATCCCAATTTGTACAAACTTCAGGCTGCCAAACATTACTGACTGTGGTTCTTGGACTCCCTGTTTCATTGTAGTATAAGCCTATGGGCAACAAATCATAATTATCTACTTGCAAATCATTGTTTGCATCACCAGGCCAAACATCAGAATTTATTGTGTAGTAGTAATGTGTTGAATCAATGCTGAGCCATGCACTATTTCTCCAAATTTGCGAAATATCACTTATTTTATTATCAGCAACATCATACGTGTAATTATAATTAACTTCACTTTTCCATGAATTACCATCCCAATTTATAAATGTATAACTTGTCATGTTACTTTTTGTGTCATAAGACCAATTTAACAATGAGCTATTCGCCCATGTTCCGGAAATAGGTTCCCAAATCTGTGTGAGATAACTTGTATTATTATTATTAGAATCGTAAGTAAATGTCTGAAGGTACTCTGCAACTTTTTCTGTCGATGTTCTATTATTGTTAATATCGTAAGTATGAAGATATTTTTCGCTTACGACCCATCCTGAAAACCAATCTTTATATGTTTCTTCAATTAAATTATTATTCGCATCATAAACATAATCAATTCTCCTTTGGTTGTTCCATGTTAAACTATCCCAATATTGTCTTACTTCGGAAAGGCGATTATTATTTAAATCGTATATAAAAGTAGTCAATGCACCATTGATCCATGAATTTCCATCCCAACTCATTCCTTCCTCCGAAATAAGATTATTATTTGAATCAAAATAATAATTATGAATTACTATGTTTTCCCAACTATTAGCAATCCATTGCTGCTGTAAAAAACTTGTTTTGTTATTGTTAGAATCATACGTATAAACATATCTATTTGCGTAATTCCAAATTCCATTACTTCCACTCTGTGTTGTAAAAGTGATCATGTTCCCATTAGGATCATATGTATATTGCATTTGCTGAAAAAAATTCCAACCAGCTGAATCTAAATGAGCTGTTAGCTCATTAATTACGTTATGATTTGAATCGTAGTCATAAAGAGTTAGTTCATAATCCTTCCATTGGATTGAATCCCATGTTTGATATAACAATGAATCTTTATCATTACTTAAATTATATGAATGAAAAGTCCGAACTAGCGCATGACTCCAGGCATTAGCAAGAGTATCGTAGCTCCAAAAATAAGTGCTGTCCAATAAAGACAAATAAGAAGTTGATCTTAACTCAGAAATTTTATAAAATGGGGGCAAATGACTTTTTTTGTCAGCTCCCAAATCAATATCTATTTCCTCAAGAGAATATTGAGATTTCTTAAATTTACTATCCTGAGCAAAGGTGGCAATGCAAATAAATAAGAAAGAAGTAAAAAATATTTTCATTGAATCAATATTTGATTAATCAAATGTAAAAATTTTAATAACGGCTTTTGAAACAAAATATTCCAATAATATACATGTCTAAGGATAAGAATTATAACAAAAAAGCCTGCAAATGCAGACTTTTTATTTTTTATATCTATGAATTATAAAATCCTTCCGCGGTTTCCCAATTCACCACATTCCACCAGGAAGTGATATAGTCGGCACGCTTATTCTGGTTTTTTAAATAATACGCATGTTCCCATACATCCAGCGCCAAAACTGGTGTTCCTTTTACATCTATCTCAGGCAAAACCATCAAGGGATTATCCTGATTAGCGGTTGAACTGATCATCAATTTACCTTCTTTGGTCTTTACTAACCAAGCCCAACCCGAACCGAAACGTTTCATGGCAGCATCAGCAAATTGTTTTTTAAATTCTTCAAATGAACCAAATTGCGCTTTGATCGCTTCTCCCAATTTTCCTTTCGGCTCTCCTCCTCCTTTCGGACTCATCAATTGCCAAAACAAAGAATGATTATAATGTCCACCGGCATTGTTCCGCACAGCTGCCGGCAATAAAAGCATTTTACTGAAAATATTCTCTAATGTTTGCGGACTTCCCAACACGTTTCCATCAACTGTTTCAAGCGCTTTGTTTAAATTATTGACATAGGCCTGATGATGTTTGCTATGATGGATCTCCATTGTCAGCTTATCGATATGTGGCTCTAAAGCATCGTATCCATAAGGCAAGGCAGGCAAGGTGTATTTTCCTCCATCCAAGAGCATTTCTTTTTCTAAAAAAGTAGTGGTTGCATTGGCTGCTTTCACAACAGTTGTTGTAGCTACTGCCCCCATCGCTAAAGCAGCTGCTTTCTTAAAAAAATCTCTTCTTGAATTCTCCATGTTACTTGCTATAATTGATTAAGCAAAATTGATCAATACCTGATTCTTCTCTACTGCAACACCTTTCTTCACATTGATCTTTTTGATCGTACCATCGGTTGGTGACTTCAAAATATTTTCCATCTTCATGGCTTCCAACACTAATATCGGATCTCCTTTTTGTACGGTATCTCCTTCATTTACACGAATATCCAGTACAAGTCCCGGCATCGGTGCTTTGATCTCATTTACCTTGCTGGAATTCATGCTATCCATTCCAAGGCTCTTCAATAGTTCATCGTACTTATCTTTTACGTTCAGCTGATACTTATTACCATTGACTTTCACAAGAAATGATTTTTCGGCATGCTCTGCCTTCAACAGCTCCACGGTATATGATTTATTGTCTTTTATCACATGAAACGTACCATTTTTTATCTCGATCACATCCCATGCAAATGAACCATTGTTCAACTTTCCGTTGTTGTCAGTATCAAACACAACGGTATGTTCTTCCTTATTGTTAACTTTTACTTTTAGCATATCGCAAATGTAATGATTTATTTGTGCTATAAAAAGCAGAAAATTAACCTGAGCTTCGCCTTATATTTGCAATAGATTTTTATCTTTACAGAGATTTAATTGCACTTGTTTGGCAAAGCATACACTTGAAATAGAATTTGATTATGATTTTGTGCTGATCGGGATTGTTTCTCATGAAAAAGATTACCGTTTGGCATGGTCGATCAATAATTTAATGGATCTTCAATTAACGAAGCAGGATTCATTAGAGATCAAAGGAAAAAAACAAAGCACTCCTTCCTTCTTTTCTTTCTTCCATTTTGATAATGAGAATGAATTCATTGATTATGCAGTGATTGCCAACCTGAGTGAAGCAAAATCTTTAGCAGGAGCTGAGAATACCTTGTTTGGAACAGGTGAAGGACATGAAACGGATACAGAATATTTGATCCCGGAACAAAAACAGATCTCCTACTTTTTTGTTATACGTGGTGAGATGGATGATGATGAAGTGGAAGATGTTATCCAAAAAGTAAAAAGCATAGAAGGAGTACAAACGGCTGTCAGAATAGATGTAAAGAGTTTACGCTCTAAACAAAATTTAATATTTTAAAAAAACAGAATCAATTATAAAACATGAAAAGAACAAAGATTGTAGCAACATTAGGACCGGCATCATCATCGGCCGAAGTTATTGAAGGAATGATAAAAGCAGGAGCTGATGTTTGCCGTATTAATTTTTCGCATGGCTCATACGACAATGTATTACAACAGATCAATACCATCCGTGAGATCAATAAAAAATTAGGCACACATACCGCCATTCTTGCCGATCTGCAAGGACCGAAATTACGAATTGGAGTAGTTGAAAACAATGGCGTGGAATTAGTTGCAGGCAAAGAGATCATTATCACCACACAAGAATGTGTAGGTACTGCAGAACGTGTGTATATCACCTACCCGCAATTCCCAAAAGATGTGAAAGTGGGTGAAAATATTTTGATCGATGATGGAAAGTTATTGTTAGAAACTGTTTCTACCAATGGTATAGACGAAGTAAAAGCTGTTATCAAACATGGCGGGATCCTTTCTTCCAAAAAGGGAGTGAACTTACCAAATACCAAAGTATCATTGCCTTGTTTAACGGAAAAAGATTTGAAAGACCTTGATTTCGCATTGACCAACCATGTGGATTGGGTAGGACTTTCATTTGTCCGCTCTGCTTCCGATATCATTGAATTAAAACATTTGATCGCTAATTTCAATCAAAAGATCCGCACACGTGTGGTTGCTAAAATTGAAAAACC
>JAEUTU010000123.1 GCA_016786925.1 Bacteroidia bacterium | reverse complement strand
TAGTTTTATCCAAAAGATCCCGGAGTTTTTATCAAGTTCTCCGGGATTTTTATTTGGTCTTGCCGAAAGCCCTTTCCGTCTAAATAAACTTTACAGCCAATCAATAAAAATCGTAAATTCGTTGCTCAAAAATTTTAGCCCTTTTTCCTATGAGCGATGCAATAAAGCACGAATGTGGTATAGCAATGGTCCGATTGTTAAAACCGCTTGACTTTTACATCAAAAAATACGGTACTCCGTTGTATGGCGTAAACAAGATGTACTTGCTTATGGAAAAACAACACAACCGTGGGCAGGATGGTGCAGGAGTGGCTAATATTAAATTTGATGTAGCTCCCGGAACACGTTACATAAGCAGAAACAGAGCAGTAGGAAGTGGGGCCATCAAGGAGATCTTCGGAAAGATCAATTCTAAATTTGAAGAAGTACATAAAAAGAATGCTGATCGATTAACAGATGCGGCTTGGTTAAAGAAAAATGTTGCCTACACCGGTGAGTTGTTTTTAGGGCATTTGCGTTATGGAACCTATGGTGGTAATACGATTGAAAATTGTCACCCTTTTCTTCGTCAGAACAACTGGATGACCCGTAATTTGGTGGTTGCAGGTAATTTTAATCTTACCAATGTGGATGAGCTGTTCAATCAGCTGGTAGAATTGGGGCAACACCCCAAAGAAAAAGCGGATACCGTGACGGTGATGGAAAAGATCGGTCATTTTTTAGATGAAGAGAACGAGCGTTTGTTCCAACAATTCAAAAAAGAAGGCCTGGATAATGCGGAAATTTCCTTACAGATAGCAAAGCATTTGGATGTTGCCCGGATCTTAAGAGCAGCTAGTAAAAAATGGGATGGAGGATATGCTATGGCAGGTTTGTTTGGTCATGGTGATGCTTTTGTGTTGCGTGATCCAAGCGGTATTCGTCCAACCTATTATTATTCAGATGATGAAGTGGTGGTGGTTACTTCGGAACGTCCAGTGATTCAAACAGCATTTAATGTGCCATTGGAGAAAGTAAAAGAACTTACTCCCGGACATGCTTTGATCATTAAAAAAGATGGAACTTACGGAGAACACGAGATCTTAGCACCACTCAAGAAAACACCTTGTTCGTTTGAACGTATTTATTTTTCACGTGGTAGCGATGCTGATATTTACCGTGAACGTCAAAAATTAGGAAGTCAGTTAACGCCTGCGGTATTGCGTTCAGTGGATTATGATCTGAAGAATACCGTATTCTCTTATATTCCGAATACCGCTGAAGTTGCTTTTGGAGGCTTGATCGAGGGCTTGCATCATTATAACAATACAGTGAAGCGTCACAAAATATTGCAGATGGGGAGCAAGGTAAGTGATCCGGAGTTGAGTGAGATCCTTTCGGTTCATCCCCGTATCGAAAAAATTGCGATCAAGGATGCTAAGTTAAGAACATTCATTACCCAGGATGCTCAACGCGATGACATGGTTGCGCATGTGTATGATACTACATACGGAGTTGTAAAAGCAGGAGAAGATAATTTAGTGGTATTAGATGATTCGATCGTTAGAGGGACAACATTAAAACAAAGTATATTAAAGATCTTAGACCGTTTAGGTCCTAAAAAGATCGTGATCGTTTCTTCTGCTCCACAGATCCGTTATCCGGATTGTTATGGAATTGATATGGCTAAGTTGGGCGATTTCATTGCATTCCAAGCAGCTGTTCAGTTGTTGAAAGATAATTTCAAAGAGAATCTGTTGGATGAGCTGTATGAAAAAGCAAAGGCACAAGAAAGTCTTCCCAAAGAAGAGATCGTAAATGTGGTGAAGGAGATCTATGAACCCTTTACAGCAGATCAGATTTCAGCTAAGATCTCTGAATTGTTACGTCCAGAAGGCATTAACGCAGAGGTGGAGATCATTTATCAGACCATAGAAGGCTTACATAATGCTTGTCCGAATAACCAGGGCGACTGGTATTTTACGGGAAATTACCCTACTCCGGGCGGAAATAAAGTGGTGAATAAATCATTCATCAACTTTATGGAAGGAAAAAATGTAAGAGCATATTGATCTTATTGGCATTGTTTTATAGGAATTTTTTTCTATATTCGTTCTAACTAAACTGAATCGAATGAAAAAATCTTTACTCTCATTTCTTTTTGCAATTCCTTTCTTTGCATCAGCACAGACTTTTACAAACTCAACAGGAGGTGCAATTGTAGATAATTCCGAAGTGTGTTTTCCGCTTATTGTGAGTGGTTTACCTACTGTTATTGATACCAACTTTGGTGTATCACAAGTATGTGTGAATTTAACACATACCTATGATGGTGATATTGATATCAAATTAAAAGCACCCGATGGAACGGTGATCGTATTATCAAACAACAATGGTGGTAGTGGTGATAATTACACGAATACTTGTTTCGCTATGAATGGAGCGAATGGAATTATTACATCCGGGGCACCGCCTTTTACCGGTTCATTCATTCCAAACAATGATATAAATGGCGTGAATAATAATCAGGATCCTAACGGGACTTGGTATGTTTGTGTGGCTGATGAGGTGCCTTCTGATCAGGGAGTTGTTATTTCTTTCTCCATTACATTTGCTAATAACCCGCCACAAGGTTCGGGAGGAGGCACGCCAACAGGCCCTTGCAGCACATCGAATGGTTTAGCTTGTCAATGTCCGGATGGAGTAAGCACTAATTGTGATCTTTTGCCGGATATGACTGCATCAGCACAGATCATTGCATCGCAACATACAGAAACCCCAGGTTTGTTAACTTTAAGTAATGCCACTCCGAATATCGGATGGGGACCAATGGAGATTCATGGCTCTAACTCTTGCTGGTGCGATACAGTGAGTGTTGCATGTTCAACACCTATTTGTCCCGATGGAAGTTATCCGAAACAAAAGTTAAAGCAAACGATCTACCATAAGAACAATGGCGTGATCACATCTTACGATACATTAACATCCGGAATGATGAGTTATCATCCTACGCATGGACATATTCATGTGGACAATTGGGCTGAATTTACATTGCGTACAGCTACATCTAACCCTGATGCAACTACATGGCCAATTGTATCAGCAGGAACAAAAATGTCCTTCTGCTTGATCAATTTAGGAGATTGTACCAGTGATTATGGATATTGTAGAGATGGGAATGGTGGTCCGATCATGACCATGGCTGATATTCCGAATTCTCCATTCGGAATGGTGAGTGGTTGCGGAACAGACCAAGGTATTTATGTTGGTAATTTGGATATTTATAGTCAAGGAATGGCAGGCATGTCGATTGACTTAACAGGGGTTTGTAATGGAGATTATTATATAGTATCTATTACCGATCCGGATAATGATTTTATTGAGAGTGATGAAACAAACAATTGGTGTGCTACACCAATTACATTAACTCAACAGATCCCGGGGCCTGCTGCTTCATTCACTTATTCTGTTTCAGGAAGCAATGTTCAATTCACAAATCCTCCAAGTGTAAATTATACCTACCAATGGTTCTTTGGTGATGGAAGCAATTCTACGAATCAAAATCCTACACATCTTTATACTGCTGCAGGGATGTATAATGTTACGATGATCGTTACCGGTCCATGTGGAAGTGATACTACCACACAAATAATAAACATTACAAGTGTAGGAATTGATGAATCGGCCGCTGCTCAAATGGGCTTCACGATCTATCCGAATCCTGTATCAGAAACGAGTGTTGTAAGTTATTTCTTGAATGAAGATTCAAATGTGGAATTGGAGCTGTATAATTCAATTGGACAAAAAATAAATACGGTTTCTAAAGGAACGCAAGCAAAAGGATTCTATGAATTCAATTATAATATCAAAAACTTGAACTTAGAGAATGGGATCTATATTTTGCAGTTGAAAACAGTATCACGAACAGCTTCTATCCGAATTACCCAGATAAATTAAAATATTGGTTAAAAGAATAGAGATCCCCACGAACAAAACGTGGGGATCTTTGTTTTTATACTGATCGTCTGTCGAATATTACCTGAATTTTATCGAATTGTTAATTACTTTTTTTGGTGAGCAGGCAACGATGGGTTAATTTTGTTGTCTGATTTTTGGGAATCCCCCAACATTTTTTTGAATACTAACTAAACTAAAATAGAATGATGAAAAATTACAAAATGAAAATTTCCATTGCTTTTATGCTGGTTTTTTTCTCCATGTCGTTCGTTTCTCTGAATGCGCAAATAACAGCGTATTCAAGAACAGTATTGACAGGTCTTACTTACACAGACATGACCTTAGCTACTGCAGGCCCAACAGGTGATGACGCTACGTTAAATTTAACTCTTCCATTCACATTTACATATGATGGAGTGGGTTATACAACATTAAGTGTATGTACTAACGGCTGGGTGTCTTTTGCAGCTGCTGGGAGCACTTCTTTCACAGCTGGTAATTTATTTACGAATACTGCACCAAATGCTTCCATTGGTGGATGGTGGGGAGATGGAAATTCAAATGCAGCAAATGGGGGTTCTATTACCGCTGATATTCATCCTTCTCTTGCAGGTGTTTATGTAGTTCAGTTCAAAGAGGTTTCCGGAAGTGGTTCTGGTGCAGCAAGTGCTACTAATAAAATCTCGTATCAAATTCATCTTTATGGTCCTGCATCTACTAATCCGGGTCGAATAGAAATTCTTTATGGTCCATCTGCGGGTACAATTTCTACTGGTCGTTCGATTGGAATAGAAAACGTAACAAGCGGAACAAACAATTATATCAATGCTTTAAACGGTTTGTTTAATTCTACAGCAACTTCTACAGCTTGGGTAGGAAATGGGAATGGATATCGTTTCGATCCTCCTCCTGCTTGCTCTGGAACTCCGGTTGCAGGTACAACTGCAGGTCCTGCTGTAGTTTGTTCTGGTGCAAACTTTGGTTTAAGCTTAACAGGTGCTACTACAGGTGTAACCGGTTTAACTTATCAATGGCAATCATCGCCTGATGGCATTACCTATACAAACATTGCTGCAGCAACTGCAGCAACTGCAACAGTAAATCAAACAGCTGCTACTTATTATCAATGCATTGTTACTTGTACAAATGGCGGTGCTGCTGATACTTCTACTGCATTGCAAGTAAATATGAGTACTCCTACATATGCGACTATTCCTTATACAGAAGGGTTTGAAGCTACTTGGATCAATGGATGTGCAACAAAAGACATTCCTTCCAATTCCTGGAGAAATACTCCGGTAACCGGAAATAATTCCTGGAGAAGACAAAATGAAGGAGCTACAGCTGCCTGGGGATCTGCTACAGGACTAGTTGTTCCTACGAGTGGTACAGGAGCCGCTAACTTTCACTCTTATAATGCTTCTAACGGAAGTGTAGGAACATTAGATCTATATATTGATTTAAGCACTGCAAGTCCTGTAACATTAGGATTCAAATATCAAAATGCTTCTGGAGTGGATTCTATGCAAGTGTTTTTGTCAACTGATGGAGGGGCAACTTTTGGTTCTGCATTAGGAACTTATAAATTGGGAACATGGGCACAGCAAACTATTAATTTAGGCGTTGTTGCTTCTGCAACAAGCGTAATTCGTTTCAGATCAACATCTGATTTTGGAAATGATGATATTGGAATTGATGATGTAAATGTAGCCTTAACTCCGGCTTGCGTTGCTCCAACAGCGCTTGCTTTAGTTCCTGCTTCATCAACGTCTGCTAATATGACTTGGACTTGTACAGCTTGTACCGGTTCGTTTATTGTTGAATACGGTGCAGTAGGTTTTGTTCCAGGTACAGGTGCAACAGCTGGTGCAGGAACTGTTGTAACTGCGGCATCTTCTCCATTTTTACTTACAGGCTTAACTGCTAATACTACTTATGATGTTTATGTTCGTCAGGATTGTGGTGGAACATACAGCTCAAATGCCGGTCCGGTAAAATATATTCCCGGTGATATTTGTGTGAATGCTATTGACTTAGCTACTTTAACAAGTCCATATAGTGGTACAACTACTGGCGCAGGAAGTGATTATACGAATACTTGTGCAGGTGGAAACACTGCCCCTGACTTGGTTTACTCTTTAGTTGTTCCCCCATACTATACATTGGTAATTGGACAGACTGTAAACGGTTATGATTCAGAAAACACATTATTCTATGGTGGTTCTTGTCCTGGTACTACTCAAATTGCATGTTTTGATGATCCGGATGTACAAAACGTTACCTGGACAAATTCTACCGGTACTACACAAACTGTATATTGGGTACAAGATGGTTATGCCGGAGGTCAGAATGGAACATTTACATTGGCTTGGAGCTTAACACCACCGGTATATGATGTAAGAGCCCTTAACTTGGCTAGTCCGGCTGCGACAGGATGTTATACAAATGCAGAAACCGTTTCTGTTACGATCAGAAATGATGGTACTGCTCCAATTGATTATTCTGTTAATCCGGTTACTGTAAGTGGTGCAGCTACTGGAACAAATCCTCAAGCGTTTACACCTGTTGTTTTAAATGCAGGAACTTTAGCTGTGGGTGCTACTCAGGTTGTTGATCTTTCTACAGCATATGATATGAGTGCTGCGGGAACATACACATTTGATGCAACTGCAACATTTACAGGTGATGCATTAGCAACAAATGATACAATGCCAACTACCACTCGTACTAAAACGAATCCTGTTGTAACAGCATCTAGTGATACAACTATTTGTATTGGTTCTTCTGCTCAATTGAATGCAACAGTTGTTCCTAATGCTCCATCAGGAGTGTTTACGAATACAATAGATGTTTCTATTCCAGATGATGATGTAAATGGAACAACGTCAGTAATTGCTATTGCTGGTGTTTCTCAAAGTGCAAGTTCTATTGCTTCAGTTAGAATCAATATGACTCACACATGGGATAGTGATATGAACATTTCATTGATCGCTCCGGATCTTTCTACGATCGATCTTTCATCAGCTAATGGTGGAGGTGGCGACAATTACACGAATACCGTTTTCGTACCAACAGGTGCTCCATCAATTACTACCGGTGTTGCTCCAATGACAGGGAACTACACCCCAGAGCAACCATTCTCAAATCTTACTGGTGGAGCAAATGGAAATTGGACATTGAAAATGGTTGATGGTGCAGCAGGTGATCTTGGAACATTGCTAGATTGGACAATTACATTCAATATTCCTGAAGGAATTGCTTCATACTCTTGGTCTCCGGCAACAGGTTTAACTTCCACAACTATAGCTAACCCTATAGCTTCGCCAACAGGAAATACTACTTATACCGTTGTAGTTACTGATAATAACGGATGTACTTCAACGGATTCTGTTGCAATAACAGTTTCTCCTTTACCTTCTGCTCCAACAGCTTTAGGCACTTCAGTATGTTCAGGTAATGCTGCTGCATTAACTGCTAGTGGCGCAGGAACTTTAGGTTGGTACACAGCTTCAACTGGTGGTACTTATTTAGGTGGAGGCACATCTTATACAACAGGAGCTTTAACTGTTGATACTACATTCTATGTAAGAGATAGCTCTTCTTTAGGATGTGTGAGTCCATCTACTGCTGTTTTAGTTACAATTAATCCAGATCCTGCAGCACCTTCTGCTGCATCTACTGCAATTTGTGCAAACGATAGTATCTTATTGTCTGCAACAGGTGTTGGTGTACTAGGATGGTATGATGCTCCTACTGCAGGAAATTATATTACAGGTGGATCAACATATCAAACACCAGCCTTAACTTCAACTACATTGTATTATGTTCAGGATAGTAACGCAACTACAGGTTGTGTGAGTCCTAGAACAATTGTTACGGTTACAGTAAATGCTAACCCGGTTGTTGATCTAGGTGCTGATACAACACAGTGTGCAGGAACTGTTGTTCTAGATGCTGGTGTTGGTCCTGTTGATTATTTATGGAATGACAACTCAATAGCTCAAACATTAACAGCTGCAATTTCAGGTACGTATTCTGTTACTGTTACAGATACGATCACAGGTTGTTTTTCTTCTGACACTATTCTTGTTACTATTAATCCACTACCAATCGTTGATTTAGGTGCTGATTCTGTTCAGTGTGGTGGATCTGTAGTATTAGATGCCGGAAATACAGGTTCATCTTATGTTTGGACCGACAATACAACAGCACAAACATTATCTGCTTCTGCAAGCGGACAATATTATGTGACTGTTACAGATGTAAATAACTGTTCTGCTTCTGATTCTGTTAACATTGTAATTAATGCATTGCCTGTTGTTGATCTTGGAAATGATTCTACTCAGTGTGGTGGCGGTATTGTTTTAGATGCCGGAACTGATGGTACTGATTACCTATGGAACGACAATACAATAGCTCAAACATTAACAGCATTCGTTACAGGTCAATATTATGTAACGGTTACAGATTCTTTGACAGGCTGTTTTGCTACTGATTCAATTAACGTTACTTTAAATCAATACCCAATTGTTGACTTAGGAGCTGATACTACTCAGTGCGCTGGAACGGTTGTATTGAATGCATCGAATACCGGTGCTTCATTCTTATGGAATGATAATTCAACAGCACAAACATTAACCGTTTCTGCTACTGGTCAGTATTTCGTTGCAGTTACTCAATCTGGTTGTACAACAAACGATACGATCGAGGTAACGATCAATCCATTACCATTGGTTGGCCTAAGTCCGTTTACTACTCCAATTTGTAATGATTTAACGGCCTTCGTATTAACAAATGGAAGTCCTGCCGGTGGTGTATACTCCGGAGCTAATGTTACCGGCAATACATTTAACGCTGTAGCGGCAGGTGTTGGTGTTTATCCAATTACTTACACTGTTACAGATACGAATGGATGTTCTAATTCTTCAACTCAAAACTTGACAGTACAAAACTGTACAGGAATTGAAGAATACACATCTTATGAAGTAGTTGTTTATCCAAATCCTACAAGTGGTGCATTTACATTATCAATTAAAAATGCGAACATCGAAGAGTTGATCATCAGTGTAGTAGATATTCAAGGGAAAGAAGTATTTGGTGTAAGAGAGCGTAATATTACTGCTGATTACAACAAAGTGATCAATCTAGAGAATGTATCAAAAGGAATGTATTATATCAAACTAAGTACAGGTTCTGATATGAAGATCCAAAAGTTGATCGTTCAATAATAACGTTTATATAAAATAAAAAAGCCCCTTCAACATTTGAAGGGGCTTTTTATTTATACAATCGATCTTTTATTTGGCTTTTTTGTATAGGGGAACAGTTGAACATGGCTCGCCATACATAATGCTTTTAGCATGCGGACGTAAAATGCGGGTAAGTTCAACATATGCAGCAATCGGGACAGGTAAGCTTCCACATCCTTTGATCACAACTCGTGCATCTTTGTAATCGTTTGGGTTTAATTTTGAAAGTATCTCATCATATAGAACTGTTTCCAGTACTTCTAAATTTCCAAAAACAACTTTATTAGCAAATGGCTCCAATTGAGTTGCTAATAACATATACGCCCAGGTAGGAACAATTGCATCGGCAGAACAAGTGATCGCAACATATTTATCTTTGTATTTTGCCCAGTCTTCATTTTTGATAAATTCTCTGAAATCCTTTTCTTTTAGTATTAATCCTTGGAACAATAGGTCTTTAATATCAAATAGTATGCGCTCTCCGGCAGGGTAGAACTCCTCCAGATCGATGCTGATGATCCCACTTTGCGCTACTTTATTTATTAATTGATCTTCCATTATACTTAATACTCAGTACTTAATATTTTTTCTAATTACATGAATCCCAATTCTAACTGAGCAACTTCACTCATCATTTCTTTTTCCCAAGGCGGCTCAAACGTTAATTCAATTTTGGCTGATCTTATACCTTCGATCTCACGTAATTTTTGCTCTACTTCAGGAGGTAATGTTTCTGCTACGGGGCAACTAGGAGAAGTGAGTGTCATCTTCACATTTAAGTTATTCTCTTCATCTATGTTTATCTCATAGATCAGTCCAAGCTCCCAAATATCTACAGGTATTTCCGGATCATAACATGTTTTGATGGTATCTATCACGCGCTGTGTGAGCTCTGTACTATGTGTGTTTATTATTGCTGGCATTTTAACTTTTTGCTTTAAATGCTATTGCATCTAGTTTCATTTGTTTGATCATACTTACCAAGCCATTGCTTCGTGTGGGTGATAAGTGTTTTGTTAATCCAATTTTATCGATAAACTCTAATTTTGCGTTAATGATCTCATCCGGTGTATGATCTGATAAAACACGGATCATTAAAGCCACCATACCTTTAGTGATAATAGCATCACTATCGGCTGTAAAAACAACTTTCCCATTGATAAGTTCAGAGTGCAGCCAAACACGACTCTGACAGCCTTTGATGATCTTATCTTCTGTTTTGTATTTCTCTTCGATCATCGGTAAAGATTTTCCAAGATCAATGATGTGTTCGTACTTCTGCATCCAGTCGTCAAACATCTCAAACTCTTCAACAATTTCGCTTTCTATTTCTTCGATCTTCATTATCTCAACATATTTATAGCTCGTTCTAAACTTTTAACAAACTCATCGATCTCTTGTTTTGTATTGTAAAATGCAAAGGAAGCACGTATTGTTCCCGGAATATCGTAAAACTGCATTAAGGGTTGTGTACAATGATGTCCGGTTCTTACTGCAATACCAAGTTGATCAAGTATGGTTCCGATATCAAAAGGATGAATTCCATTTACTACAAAAGAGATAACGCTGGCTTTGTTCTTAGCACGTCCTATGATTTTGAGGCCTTCTATTTTTTCTAATCTTTCAGTTGCATATTCTAAGAGTGTATGCTCATAAGCTGCAATTTTATCAAGACCAATTGTGTTGATGTAATCAATTGCTTTTGCTAATCCTATTCCTCCTGATATGTGTGGCGTCCCTGCTTCAAATTTTAATGGAAGATCAGCATATTCAGTTTTTTCAAATGTAACCGTCTTAATTGTTCCTCCTCCAATTTGATAAGGTGGAAGCTTGTTCAGCCATTTTTCTTTGCCATATAGAATTCCAACTCCGGTAGGACCAAATAATTTATGTCCGCTAAAAACATAAAAATCACAATCCAGTTCTTTTACATCAACAGCAGTGTGTGGAACAGCTTGAGCACCATCGATCATTACTGGAATGTTCTTCGCATGTGCAAGTGTGATGATCTCCTTAATAGGGTTGATCGTTCCAAGCGTGTTTGAAATATGTGTTACTGCTACTATTTTAGTTTTTTCAGATAATAATTTTGAATATTCATCCAGCAGTAATTCCCCTTCAGCATTGATAGGAATGACTTTTAATACAGCACCTTTTTCTTCACATGCTTGTTGCCAAGGCAGGATGTTCGAATGGTGTTCCATTGCAGAAATAATGATCTCATCTCCTTTGGAAAGGAATTTTTTTGAGAATGAACTTGCTAAAAGATTGATGGATGCTGTTGTTCCGGCAGTGAAGATGATCTCATGCGCGTGAGTTGCATTCAAATGATTTTGTATGGTGGCTCTTGCGTTTTCGTATGCTACAGTAATCTCCTGACTTAAAGTATGTACACCACGGTGTATGTTCGCATTTTGATGTTTATAATAGTTCTCGATCGCATCGATGACCAGGGTGGGTTTTTGAGCAGTTGCTCCATTGTCAAAATAGATCAATGGTTTTCCGTTCACTGTGCGGGAAAGAATTGGAAAATCTTTCCTGATCGCTTCAATGTCCAATTCCATATCAATATTGGATTTTACTAGCATCATAATTGCGAATACAAAATTAAGAATAATTCTAAATAACAAGTATTTCGTTTGAAAATAAAGTGTTTTAAAGGCATTATTTTTTTAATTTAGTGCTGTGAAAGACTTTATCTATCTTGATTATAATGCTACAAGCCCAGTAGATAAAAGGGTGCTGGATGCAATGCTCCCTTATTTCTCTGAAAAATTTGGTAATGCATCCAGTAAAACTCACGCATTTGGATGGGTGGCAGACGATGTTGTAAAAACAGCACGTAAACAAGTGGCCGAACTGATCAATTGCTTGGATCAGGAGATCGTTTTTACTTCCGGTTCAACCGAGGCTGTTAATTTAGCTATAAAGGGAGTGTGGGATAATTATCAAACCAAGGGAAACCACATCATTACGGTGAAGACAGAGCATAAAGCGGTTTTGGATACCTGTGCACATTTAGAAAAGAAAGGTGCAGATGTGTGCTATTTATCTGTGAATCGTGATGGGATTATTGATCTGGAAGAGTTAAAGCGAGCAATAAATGATCAAACGATCTTAGTAGCAGTGATGTTTGCTAATAACGAAACAGGAGTTATTCAACCAATTCAACAAATCGCTGATATAACTCATCAGTATGGTGCTTTCTTTTTTTGTGATGCGACTCAGGCTGTGGGTAAAATAAATGTTGATGTTCAAGAAGTAGGAATCGATCTACTGTGTTTAAGTGCTCATAAAATGTATGGTCCAAAGGGAGTCGGTGCTTTGTATGTAAGACGTAAAGATCCGAGAGTAACCCTGTTCCCTCAAATGGTTGGTGGTGGGCATGAGAGGGGCTTGAGAAGCGGAACCTTAAATGTGACCGGAATTGTTGGATTAGGCAAAGCTTGCGAAATTGCCAAAGAAGAAATGAAGGCGGATTCGAATCGAATTTATGGATTGAGATATTTGTTGGAAGAGAATTTATGTTCTGCTAAAGGAGTATTCGTGAACGGAAACAAAGAGCCACGTTTATATAATACAAGCAATCTATGTTTTTCAGGACATCGTTCAGAAACACTTATCCGCCAACTTCCACGAATTGCTGTAGCCATGGGCTCTGCTTGTGCTTCTGCATTAGCAGAACCATCGCATGTTCTAAAAGCGATGGGACTCAGTGATAATGACTCCTATTCCTCCATCCGTTTTAGTCTTGGCAAATACACCTCAGAGGAGGAAATCAACGAAGTTCTCCGCCTTTTTAAAGGTATTCTTTCCGGACAATAAATCCGGATCCCAATCGTTTTTAGTGTATCTTTTCAGTAGCCTTTACTATCAAAAACAAAAGATAGTTCGTTCTAAGGACCAAAAATCAATAAACAATATTTAAACAATACTATAGATGTTGTTTAAATGCTTTTTAATGAATGATATTCATCATAAATGAATAGTTAAACAACATTTATATATCAAAAAATGCTATTTTTGAAAAGTTTTTAACTTTTAAAGCATTTTCTTATGAAGAAACTGAATGAAGAAGAATTCCAAAATCTGCCTTTAAAAGGCAAAGGAAGAAGTTCACATGTCTTCAATTCGATTGTAAATTTAAAGGTTGGAGAGGCCATTTTAATTGAGAAAAAAGATTGGAGCCGTAAGGCCGGGCCAAGCACCTTGGTCCGCTATATCGAGAAAAACCATAATATGCGCTTTAAGTGTGCTGCATTAGCAGAAGGAAATGGTTGGGCTGTAAAACGGATTGAACATTCAGGGAAAGAGCTTCCAAAAATAAAAGTAAAAACAGATGGACCTGCTGTTTCAAGATCTATAAATGAAAAAGATGAACAGCGTTTACATTTGAAATCGGAATTAGTGGTGTTTTATTTAGGCCGTATGGCCTTTCACAAGATAGAGCGCATTGAAGAGTCGATCAAAGCCTGCATGAGTCATTTCTGGAAACAGGAAAGTGAATTGGTCAAAGAATTATTTTTTGAGATCATCAATGCATTGGCCGCACAGGGGCACATCGTGATCGAAAATGAAAAAACATATATCCCTTTAAGAAGAACTTAGATGAAGAAGATCGGATATGTTTTGTCGGGAGGTGGTGTACGTGGAGTCGCGCATTTAGGCGTCATACAAGCCTTGAACGAGTCGGGAATTAAACCTGATCTTATTTCAGGAACAAGTGCAGGTGCCATAGCAGGTGCATTCATTGCAGCTGGTTATCAGCCAAAAGAAATTGTTCAGATCATTAAAGATGTGGGAATATTCAGTTTCTCCAATATTTTATTCCGCAAGCAAGGAATATTCAAGATGAAAGCATTTGAAGAGATCTATAAAAAGTATATTCCACACGATTCATTTGAAAACTTGAAATTGCCATTATATACTACCGCTACAGATATTGTGAAGGGAGAGCCTGTTTATTTTCATTCCGGAATATTATCCAAAGCACTTATGGCATCCTCCTGCGTCCCTGTAGTATTTGAGCCCATTACAATTGATGGAAAATTATTTTTGGATGGCGGCATTGTAAATAATTTGCCGGTGGAGCCTCTCATCGGGAAATGCGATAAGATCATAGGTGTGCATGTCAATGCAATCAGCACTAATCAGGCGGATTTGCATATGAAAGATCTGGCCGACCGCAGCTTTCATTTGGCCCTGAGTAGCGCAGTAAGATTAAGAGAAAAGAATTGTGATCTTTTTATTGAACCACCTGAAATGACAAAATTCGGGATCTTTGATATGAATAAAATTGATGAAGTGTATAACTACGCATATCACTACACACTTGGAATGAAAGAGCAGATCGAAGCATTCAAAAAAGATCTTTAGTTATTTTCTGCCCAGGCTTTTGTTAGTGTTTCAGTAAATACACTTTCCGGTTGAGCACCTGATATTCCATATTTACGATCGATCACAAAGAAAGGAACTCCTCTAACCCCTATTTGTTGAGCCTCACGAATGTCTTTATCCACTTCACTCAAATAGTTGAGGTCTCTCAAGGCCAAACGAACTTCGCTTTCTTCTAATCCAATTTCCTTTCCTAATTCAACAAGTGTTTTTTCATCATCAACATTTTTGCCTTCTGTAAAATAGGCTTTAAACAAATGTTCTTCGATCTCGTTTCCTTTGTTTTTTGTTTTTGCTAATTGGATCAAACAATGCGCTTTTAATGAATTTGCAACAATGGCTTTGTCAAAATCATAGTTCAAACCTACTTCTTTTGCCATATTTGTAACATGTGCATTCATGTCTTTTGCTTGCTCCAGCGACCAGCCTTTTATTTCCGCTAAATATTGATTGATATTTTTATTAGTATCTGTTTTCATAGTTGGATTCAGCATATAGCTTTTCCAAATGATCTCCACATGTTCTTTGTTTTCGAACTTGTCTAATGCAGCTTCCAGCCTGCGTTTTCCGATATAACAAAACGGACACATGATGTCCGACCAAATTTCTATTTTCACGTTGATGGTTTAAAGATAATTGCAAAGATACTTATCTTACTTTGAACATCAGTCATTGCGACAAATTTGTAGTTCCTTTTGTGCTAATTACGATGTGATAAGATGAGTGAAATAAAAAAGCGAGTGTGTTTCGCTTTCGCTCTTCACACTCGCTCTTCTCTTTGGTGGGCCCACTTGGGATCGAACCAAGCACCCACAGATTATGAGTCTGTTGCTCTAACCGACTGAGCTATAGGCCCAATTACTTAAACAATAAGTAATTTTAGGACTGCAAAGCTATATATTTGCAGCAAATTAACAAACCAATACTTGCAATTTTTATGGAAATAGACCTGAATCGCTATAAAAATATCATATTCGACCTCGGGGGCGTAATACTTAATATTGATTATGATCTCTCTGTTCAAGCATTTCGAAAGTTGGGTCTGGATAATTTTCAGGAGCATTTTTCTCAGGCACAACAAAAACACCTTTTCGATCAGTATGAGAAAGGGTTGATCACTTCAGATGAATTTCGTGCCGAATTATTGAAACATTTTGATGAAACGGTCTCGGTTGCTGATATTGATAATGCCTGGAATGCCTTGTTGCTGGATCTTCCAAAAGAACGATTGGATGTACTTCTTTCAGCAAAAAGTAATTACCGTACATTTTTGTTAAGCAATACAAATGAAATTCATATTAATGAATTTAACCGTTATTTAAAAAGAGAGTTTGATCTGAATAGCCTCAAATCCTTTTTTGAAAAAGCCTACTTGTCTTATGAAATTGGTATGCGTAAACCGGATAAAGAAATTTTCCAGTTTGTATTGGATCAAAATGGCTTATTGCCCGAAGAAACCTTGTTTATTGATGATAGCAAACAACATATTGATTCGGCTCAAAAGCTAGGAATTAATACGTATTGGTTGACGAATGGCAAAACGATCGTAGATATTTTTGGTAAATAGAAAAAATTAAATTTTACTATCTTTACACTGATGAAACGATCTCTATCTATTTTTCTTTACCTTGTTTTCTTCACTTCAGCAGCGCTCTTTTCTCAAAAGAGTCCTTCCGATTCGTATACACTTGAAGAAGCTCCTCAAAAAAAGATAAAAGAAAGAAAAGATCGCATTGTTGTTGATTTTAGTTATGATGGATGGTCCGGTCTACCTGCAGGTATTCAACAAAAACCATACTCTCTAGGAGGAAATGCGTATTTGATGTGGGATTATCCTGTTGGCTATGGCCCCTTGAGTATTGCATTCGGGGCCGGTTTCAGCACACACAATGTTCATACAAATGGAGAGATCACCTATAGCATTGATGGGAAATACACCTCCTTACAGCCGCTTACAAGGCCTTATAAAAGAAATAAATTATCTTGTAATTATGTGGAGATTCCACTTGAATTAAGAATTCGAACGGGTGCTAATAGTCATGGTTTTAAGCTTGCTATTGGCGGACGTATTGGTTATATGTATAATGCGCACACTAAAGTGATCGATGATGATGGGAAAAGAAAAGTGTATTGGATAAAAAATCTGAACCCCTGGAGATATGGTGTTTCCTTTCGCATAGGATATGACAAATACACCATTCAAGGATTTTATGCTCTTTCAGAGCTTTTTGATAAAGGAAAAGGCCCTAAAATGGTTCCATATTCAATTGGTGTAGGATTATTATTGTATTAAACTTATGTTACGAATCACATTCTTCTTATCCATAATAATTGCTTCTGCTTGCAATCATCCTATTAAAAAAAAGGATCTTCCAGCTTCTGAAAAAGATTCCGTACCTATATCTACGTCTACCGCGAAATCTATTACCGATGGAGAATTCATTAAACGTTATGATAATGGTGTGGTGGAAGCCAGAGGTATGATGAAAGCCGGAAAGCGCGATGGTGTTTGGAAAAGTTTCTATAAGGACGGAATGCCGTGGAGCGAAACTACATTCGTGGATGGTAAAAAAGAAGGAAGCACCAGTTCCTGGTATGAGAATGGTCAAAAACGCTATGAAGGATTCTATAAAAATGATGTAGAAAGTGGTCTTTGGATCTTTTGGGACGACAAAGGAAATGTTGCTACAAAAAAGGATTATGACCTTGATAATGAGAAATAATTTTATATTTTTGGGGAAACTCTAACCCCAATTACTATGAAGATCTCTACAAAATTTGTTATTTCTATTTTTACTTTATCGATAGGTGCGATTTGCATCTCTGAATTTTCAACCCCGGTACATGGTAACGGTAGCGGTGCGCCTGTTGCAAAAACAGGTTCTCCCGGTGATGGTGCGAATTGTACACAATGTCATTCAGGTACTCCTACAACTCAAGCAGGTTTGATCACTTCAACGATTCCCGGTGCAGGTTATACTCCCGGTCAAACCTATACGATCACAGCTAGTATTGTATCCAATCCTACCGTAAAATTTGGTTTTGAGGTTTCTCCTCAAAATACAGCAGGAACACAAATGGGAACATTGATCGTTACCAACTCTACAGAAACGCAGTTAGTTGGTTCTGGCAAATACATTACTCATAAAACAGCAGGTACAGCAGGAACAGGTTCAAGAACATGGACCTTTGACTGGACAGCTCCTGCTGCAGGAAGTGGTGCAGTTACTTTTTATGGCGCATTCAATAAAACAAATAATAGCGGTACAAATGCAGGCGATGCAATTGTATTGTCGTCTCTAACTGTTCAGGAAAATACTGCTACAAGTATAGCAGAGGAAAGCACCAATATTAATGTAAATGTGTTTCCAAATCCTTCATCTGAACACTTTACATTATCTTATGAATTAAAGGAAAATTCAAAAGTGGAAGCAAAATTGATCTCACTTACAGGCCAAGTAGTAAAAGTGTTGATGAATGAAGAGCAAGTTGCAGGTAAAACTGAAAAACATTTTGAGATCGATCCGTCCATTGCTAAAGGAACATACTTTGTTTCTGTTTCAGTTAATGGTGTATCTACCACTCAAAAAATATTAATTAAATAATAGTTACAAGGTATTCAAAATATGAAAAAAGTATTTCTTTTTCTCTCATTGATCCTATTGGCTTTTGGTTCTTGTACTTATACAAAGGTGGAAGTACCTGCAAAGGAAGATACATGTGATACAATATCGTATGCCAATGATATTGTTCCTATTATGACGGCTAATTGTACAGGTTGTCATTCCTCAGGATTTGCTTCGGGCGACTTTACAACCTACGCAGCAATAAAGCTAAGAGCTGATAATGGGGTTCTTAAAAACCGTATTATTACACAGCGTGATATGCCACCGGCACCGGCTACTATGCCGGATTCATTACGAACCATCATTAACTGCTGGATATCGCAAGGGGCGCCAAACAATTAGTAGGCATAGTTATTGTTTTTAAACATTAAAAAATATTTATACATGAAAAAAATTGTATTGTTTGCATTTATACTATTGAGTGTTAATGCATTAAACGCCCAGATCTATATCGCAAAATCTTGTGTGATCAGCTTCTTCTCTTCTTCACCATTGGAAAATATTGAAGCGATCAATAAGAACACAAAACCTGTTATTAATACAGCTACCGGTGATGTTCAAATGAAAATTGCGATCACCGGATTTGTTTTTGAAAAGCCATTAATGCAAGAGCATTTCAATGAGAATTACTTGGAATCAGAAAAATATCCAAGCGCTATTTTTAAAGGAAAGATCAATGAAAAGATCGATTGGACAAAAGATGGTGAGTATAAGGTAACCGTTACCGGAACGTTCGAGATCCATGGGGTAAAAAAGGATCGTACAATTGATGGTGTTGTAACGATTAAAGGAAATGAGGTTACGATCAGTTCCAAATTCAATATTCATATTGCTGATTACAACATCAAGGTGCCTAGTCTATATGTTAAAAACATAGCTGAAGATGTAGAAGTGAAAATTAATGCGGTTTTAGAACCTTATAAAAAGAACTAAATAGTTATGATCTCCTATACAACAAAAGTATTTCTTGTAATTGCGTTAAGCACATCTGCTATTTCTTCTTTTGCTCAAGATGATCTGTTAAGTTTAACAGAAGATCCGAATGCAAAGAAAACACATGAGAAAGTTTTTGCAACCTTTAAAGGAGCAAAAGTGATCAATGCGCAAACAACAGAAACTGTAAAGAAAAAGACCTTGGATTTCTGTATCACTCACCGTTTTGGAAACATTGGAGAAGCGAGTGGTGGTGGGCCTCATGCTTTATATGGTTTAGATAACATTTCTGACATCCGTATTGGTTTTAGCTATGGTGTTACGGATAATTTAACACTAGGATGGGGTAGAAGTAAGGCAAAAGAAATGCTGGATGGAATGGTAAAATACCGCTTCTTAACGCAAACTCAGGATAATCATATTCCTTTATCGATCGCATTTTATGGCGATATGAGCTATAATCCGCAGGTGTCGAGTCAGTTTTATAGTGGAGCTGTTCTTCCTGCCGACTTTAAAAAGGATGATATGCACCGTTTTGCATATACCAGCCAATTGATCATTGCCCGTAAGTTTGGTTCACGTTTCTCCATGGAAATTTTACCAACGTATCAGCACAGAAATTTTATTATTGCTAACATCAATCCAGATAATGGAGCGGTGGAAAGTAATGATCTGTTTGCTATTGGTGGCGCTGCCCGCTTAAAGTTAACGCAACGCATCTGTTTGGTAGCTGATTATTTCTATACATTCTCAAAATACCGTACAAATAATTCCGCTACTCCCTACTACAATGCTTTAGCAATTGGAATTGAAATTGAAACAGGTGGTCACGTGTTTCACTTGAATTTTACCAATGCAACCGGTATCATCGAAAACAACTTTATTCCAAATACTACTGATAGCTGGAGTAAAGGTGGAGTGAAATTCGGATTCAATATTTCCCGCGTATTCAATATCGGAAAATAGTATAAGTACAACTTATTAGAAGAGCCTGTTCATAAAACGTTCAGGCTCTTTTTTTTATGCATCAATAATCATTTATTTTTGCAGTATGTTATTTCTGCTATTAAATACGATCCTTGCCCCTGTTGCTTCTAAAGATACAATAGCAGTATCCTCTATTTTTAGTGAACATTTGCTTGCACCAAAGGCTCCCAAGCCTATTATTCATTATACTCATTACGATTATCTGATCGCCTCGGTGTTGCTTTTAATGTACATCCTTTTTGTAATGCTGTATATCAAAAACAGAAAGCGTTTGAATCAAGTTATTAAGGCATTCTACATAAATAGATTTGCCAGTCAATTGGCACGTGAAGAGGTGTCGGTGGTAAACCGTGTCTCTGTGCTTTTATCGGTCATTTTTTTGTTTTCCATTACTTTGTTCATCCGCCAGATCATGGAGTACTACGGCTGGTTCAGCGAGGTGAATGAAATGTTACTGTTCCTGTCCATTTTAGCCTCCGTTATCATAGTGTATGCCGTAAAATTCATTAGCATCAAGTTTTTGGGTTTTGTATTCAAAACGTCTAAAGAAACAGACGAGTATGCGCTTACTGTACTTCTCTATATCAATAGTTTGGGCTTGTTTTTATTGCCAATAGTCGTTTGCATTGCCTTTGCAGAAAACGTTTCCATTGAAATTTTCATTAAAATCGGCCTCTACTTATTAGCGCTATTTCTTTTTACCCGGATGGTCAGAGGATTGATTATTGGTTTAAACAGTGTCCGGGTTTCCAAATTCTATTTATTTTTATATCTTTGCAGCCTT
>JAEUTU010000110.1 GCA_016786925.1 Bacteroidia bacterium | reverse complement strand
AGTGTTTGAAGCACTTATAGTAATATTATTGGCAACGGTGGTATTAGCTGTAAGCGTTTTGACACCACTAGTACCAGATAAGGTCAAATTGTAGTATCCACTTGTCGTAAGTGGTACATTTCCAGTCGTGAAATTTAAGTTCACAGTATTGCTATTAGTGCTGGCATTAAATGTGCCGGAGGTCATAAAATTAGCCCCTTTTAGATTTAATACTCCTCCATTTCCGTTTATAAAAGCGGATGTACTTGTGGATGAAAATGATGCGATAGTGAAATTGCCTAAATTAGTAACAGTTGTGTTTGCGCCTAATTGGGTAAATGCATTTGTTTTATTGATTACAGAGCCAGCAGTAATGGTTCTGTTGGAAATAAAATTGTAATAAAGTTTAGTGTTTGAAACACCATTGACAGTAACATTTCCGGATCCATAGAATTGCAGTTTTCCTAAGCCTGTACCTTCTGACCCACTGGCAGAAACAGTGTATGTTCCATATACTAACAAGGCAACATTGGATGTCCATTGCAAAGTCCCATCTATAGTTAGATTTCTACACTTAGATGCATTGGTGGCGAAATTTATAGTATGTCCAGCGGATATGGTAACATCATCATTTTGCCCCGGAATGCCGTTAGGAGTCCAGGATGTTGCTGTATTCCAATCTGCCGGACCTGCGCCTGCTGAAAAATAAGATATTGCAAAAGTGCTTGTCGTTGACAATAACAAGACAAGGGTAAGAGTTAGTAATTTATTCTTCATAATATGTATGATTTATATTTTTTATGTATAGAATTAATGTTCAAATATAGATTCTTCTACGCTCATGTACAATAAAAGTTTTAATAAGTTTACTAAAAATTTGGTATATGTAAGAAATTTAATAAAAAATGTAAGTTCTTAAAATAGCAAGCATTGGAAATGTTAATAATTTGTTGAAAAATATCCATAATTATGTATATTTGCCCTTCTTAATAAGAATTTCATATGATTAATAAGCAATCTTCGATAATTGAATTGGATGACTTAAAGAAGTTATATCGAATTGTAGCCAAAAATTGGTATATACCACTTATCGCACTTATTGTAGCTGCTGTTATTTCTTATGTTTACACCTATAAAATGCCTAATGTGTATCAGGCGCAGGCTCAAATATTGTTAAGGACGAATGATCAAGTGAATGAGCAGAATATAATCGGGGAAAATTTTGGAACTTATAGATGGTGGGATCAGTCGAATATTGATAATGTCACGGAAATGCGTGTAATTCAGTCTTATGATCTTTTGGAAAAAGCCGTCAGGAGAATGAAATTAGATGTTTCATATACCATTATTGGGAGGATAAAAAAAACGGAGGTTTACAATAATATGCCTTATTCCATTAAGGTAAATAATCTTAATCCTTTATTATATGAGCAGAATTTTGGTTTTAAAGTAATTTCTTTAGATAAATATCAGATCTCCTATGAAAAGAATAATGTAGAGATAATAAAAAATGGAGTTTTTGGAAAAGAACTTATCGATTCGGATTTTAATCTTTTGATAAGCAATATTTCCATCTCAAAGGATAATTTACCCTCTATTTCAAATATAGATTATCAGTTTAAAGTTCATAGCATATCGTCACTAGTTACCAAATTTCAGTCTGCAATTGAAGTAGAAAACCCCAATAGTACAAATATTTTGAAGGTCACTCTCGAGGATGTAATAGCTGACCGGGGAAAAGAATTTTTGGATACACTTACAAATGTTTATGTTGAAAATAGTGTAAAAACCCGTTTGGAGGTAAATGCCAATACACTCAAGTATATTGAGAAACAAATGGCTGAAGTGGTGGATGTGTTGAGTGGGATAGAGGATACCATGCAGGGATATAAGGAAACCAGAACGATCCTGGATCTGGGTAAAGAACAGGAGGATTATTTTGATAAAATGAGTGAATACGACAAGCAGCGTTCAAGTCTAAATTTGCAATTAGGAGCTTTAAATTCACTTGAAAATTATATTATTGAAGATAAAGATCCTCAGTTTTTGCCACCTGCAGTATATGTGGTAAGTGATGATGCATTTTTGAAGCAAAGTGTTACAGAGTTATACGATCTGCAAATGATGGTAAATGAGAGATTGGTAGGGAGTACCGTTTCTAACTTTTCTGTGCAGGAGTATCAGCAGCAAATTCAAAGTTTAAAGAAAAATCTTTTGGTGTATATCAATAATTCCAAAAAAGCGATTCTGCAGAATATTAATGATGTGGAAAAGCAAATTCAATTTTACATAGGGAATATTAAAACTATTCCTAAAAAACAAAGAGAGCTCCTTGCAATTGAGCGAAATTTTGATGTAAATCAGAAAATGTATTTGTTCTTATTAGAGAAAAAGTCGAATACAATTATAGCCAGAGCAGGTATTTTACCGGAGATTAAAGTAATTGAAACTGCTAGATCAATGGGGATTATCCGTCCTAATAAACGTAAAATAGCCTATTATTTTGTTATTGCTGGTTTTATTATTGGTCTAGTAATAGTTTTTATTAGAAACATGTTGTTTCATACAATTGAAAGTGTCGTTGAATTGAAGTCTTTGACAAAGTTACCGATTGTTGGTGAGTTGTTGCTTTCAGATGAAGCAAAAGAAAATTATATTGTTGTGGATAAAAATCCGAAATCGGCCATCACAGAGAATTTTAGAGGTATTAGAACAAATCTTGAATACATGGCAGCTGGTTTAAGCTCAAAGGTTGTCCTTGTTACGTCCTATAATCCAGGGGAAGGGAAAACATTTTGTTCCATAAATATTGCAACAATTTTAGCCAAAGCGGATAAAAAGGTTTTGGTTATTGAACTAGATCTGCATAAGCCAAAGGTTCAAAAGGCATTAGGAATGTCTTCCGATTTGGGAGTAAGTACCATTTTGATCGGAAAAAGTTCGATGGAAAACTCGGTAATTCAGACACAGATAGAGAATTTGGATGTTTTGTTGTCTGGACCTGTTCCTCCAAATGCTTCCGAGATTATTTTAAACCAGCGTTTGAATACTATATTTGAGTATGGGAAAGAACATTATGATTATGTCATCGTGGATACGGCTCCTATTGGTTTAATTACGGATGCATTGGTTCTGATGAAACATGTGGATGCAATTTTATTTGTTTTAAATACCAAATTTGCGAAAAAGCAGATAGTATCACTTACTGAAGAGCTTGTAGAGATCAATAAAGTGAAAAACTTTGGATTTATCTTAAATGGGGTAAGTAAAAAGCGTACAAGATATTATTACAATTACGGCTATGGTTACGGTTATGGCTATGGTTACGGTTATGGCTACGGTTATGGCGAAAAGGAAAAAGCTAAACGATAATCTTGGATTTATTCACAACGTAATAAACATTTTCAGTTAGAAAATGATTGTAGAAACAGGTTTAATTCATTCATTCATTCATTTGGCAATTTGAATGTTAATTGGAATGTTAATGTCAATCAAATTTTTGGTAGGTTTTATGAGTATAAAGAAGAAAGTACAAAAAATATTTGAAAAGTTAAGACGGTCTAATTATGGACCCAAGGTTATTTGTATTGGTTATAATAAAACGGGGACAACCTCCTGTGGAAAGGCATTTGAGCTTTTGGGATATAGAAACTTGTCATTTGACCCTTTTATTTGGAGAGAACTTTATAAAAAAGGCAAGCTTGAAGAATTGATGAATATTGCATCAAAATACGATTCTTTTGATGATTTACCTTGGTTAAAGGAAGATATGATTCCCTTATTAGACAAAACATTTCCAGGGAGTAAGTTCGTTTATCTCGAGAGGGATGAGGATAGTTGGAAAAAATCTATTTATCACTGGCACTTTAAAGAAAAAAGGACTTATCCGCAGAATATGGATGAGTTGTTGGAAGAGTATAGGAACCATAGAAAATTTGTTGTTGATTATTTTAAAGAGAGAGGGAATGATTTTTTTACAATAAATGTAACCTCTACTCTTGCATTAAATGATCTTGCCAACTTTTTAGGGAAAAAGGCCCCACAGCCCCATATGCCTCATGAAAATAGAACATAGTAATAAAAGTATGTCAGGAATAAATCAAAATTGGGATCAAATTATTAAGCCTCAGAAGTCAATGTTTCAAATTGATCTGAAAGCTTTATGGCGTTATCGTGATCTTTTGTTTCTTTTTGTTCGCAGAGATTTTGTTTCTATTTATAAGCAAACAATTTTAGGTCCGATCTGGTTTTTTATTCAGCCGATACTCACTACAATTACTTATTTAATTGTATTTTATTTTATTGCGAATCTTAAGACAGATGGAATTCCACCTATTTTGTTTTACATGGCAGGAATTGTTCTTTGGAATTATTTTTCGGAATGTTTAATGAAAACATCGGAAACATTTACCGCCAATGCCAATATATTTGGTAAGGTATATTTTCCAAGGTTAATTGTACCATTATCAATCGTTGTATCTAATATGATGCGTGTGGGTATTCAATTGCTTCTTTTCTTCTGCTTTTGGATGTACTTCTATTTTACAAATGAAAAAATTGAGATAAATGCAACGATTCTACTTTTACCGCTTCTGTTTATTTTAATGGCGGGACATGCATTAGCGGCCGGATTGATCATTTCATCACTTACAACAAAATACAGAGATTTAAAATTTCTGGTTCAATTTGGTGTCCAACTGTTGATGTACGCATCTCCAGTTGTTTATCCGCTGTCAAAAGTTCCCACCCAATATCAATGGATATTACTGTTAAATCCAATGACGAGTATAATTGAAACATTTAAGTATAGTGTGTTAGGAGCCGGTGTGTTTAGTATTAATTATTTGTTGATCAATTTAGGCTCTTTGTTTATCATGTTATTATTGGGACTATTTATTTTTAATAAGGTAGAGAAAAGCTTTATGGATACCGTTTAGCCTGCTAAAATCCATCATAATATTATGTCAGATATCGTTATAAAGGTTGAAAATTTAGGAAAACAGTACCGTTTGGGACAAATCGGAACCGGTACATTGTCACATGACCTAAATCGATTTTTTCATAAAGTTCGTGGAAAAGAAGACCCATATTTGAAGATAGGGGAGGTGAACGATAGAACCAAAAAAGGAGATATAGATCTTGTGTGGGCACTTAAAGATATAAATTTTGAAGTCAATCAGGGTGATGTATTAGGTATCATTGGTAAGAATGGTGCAGGAAAATCTACTTTGTTAAAACTTTTGTCACAGATAACTTCTCCATCACAAGGGGCTATTAAAATAAAAGGTCGTATAGCGGCATTGTTGGAAGTTGGTACAGGTTTTCACCCTGAGCTTACCGGTCGTGAAAATGTTTATTTAAATGGCTCTATTTTGGGAATGACCAAAGCTGAGATTAAAAGTAAGTTTGATGAAATTGTTGATTTTAGTGGTGTAGAGAGATATATTGATACCCCTGTTAAGCGATATTCATCGGGAATGATGGTGCGATTGGGATTTGCGGTAGCAGCTCATTTGGAACCTGAAATTTTGATTGTTGATGAGGTATTGGCTGTAGGAGATCTTGAGTTCCAAAAAAAATGTCTTGGTAAAATGAAAGATGTTTCAAACAAAGGTCGAACGGTATTATTTGTAAGCCATAACATGAATGCCATGCAACAGTTATGTAATAAAGGGATATTGATCTCTCAGGGGCAATTAGTTATGGATGATACTATTAATAATGTGGTGAATCAATACATAGGCATGTCAAAGCAAAATACAGCAGAGATAAAAGATTTTTCCAGAAAAGGAAGTGGATCTGTTGTGTTTAAGAATTTTTTTCTGACTGATGCTTCTGATAATAAAATTGAATCAATCATAATGGGGCAGGATCTTTATGTTAATCTGATCTTAGAGAAAAAAAATGATGTAAAGGCGATTGACGTATCTTTTATCATTAGAAACTCATTGGGAGAAGCTATTTCCCATGTTCGAAATATGGACAATGATTTTACGCTGCCTGTTAATAGCAATGAGCTGAAGCTTAAAATCAAATTAGAAGATCTATTGTTGGTTCCTGACACTTATTTTATATCACTCTGGACGGGAACCAATTCGGAGTACTATGATGTAATTGATAACTGCATTAGTTTTGACGTGTTAAACAATCCGGAATTTAACAGGGTTGTTTATCCGCACAACATGAAGGTTTTGTTTCGATCGTTCTGGAAGCTATCGTAATTTGGATAATAATTGACTTATTTTCTTTATATTTGGTAAGCTGTTTTAGTGCAGATAATTAATTTTATAAAGAACAATGGATCAATTGATGAATAAGCTTTTCTTTGGTATTACGCTGTTTTTCTTACTGCTTTGTAATTATTCAGCCTTGTTTTCGCAAAGCATTCAAAGGCATGCTTTTGTATCTGCAGCCAGTTCTAATCAATTAACAGCAGGATACGGACTTCAATCGTCAATTGGAGAATTGGCAGTTGAAACCAATTTAGGCTCTACCAATGCATTGACGCAGGGATTTATTCAAAATGAGCAACCCGGGGTAATTGTTGGTACAGATCAAAAGGTAAATCTTAATTTTAAGACATATCCGAATCCGGTTTGCACTTCTTTTTCTATCGAATTTTTGTCAAATGTTTCTTATGATATTCATATAGAAGTTTTTGATGCTATGGGCAGAAAGCTGAACATAAGAAATGAGCGTTATTGGGAGAATGATAGAGCATTGTACGTATTGAACATGGAGGCGCTAAATGCTGGCTTATATCTTGTAAAGGCATATTCTGAAACAGCCAAATTTAATCAGGTATTCATGGTTTCTAAAATTTGATAAGGAATGCTTAGACATAAAAACCTACTTTTTCTGTTTGTGACCATAATACTTCTATCAGGGGAAGTGCTGGGTCAATCCGTTCCTTTTGGTTTTAACTATCAAACTACTTTGAGGGGCAATTCCGGTATTATTATTCCTAATCATGCAATTGATATCCGTTTTACTATTTATAAAAATTCACCCACAGGTATTCCTGTTTGGCAGGAAATTCAGTCATGTGTAACAGATAGTTATGGACACATCAGAACAGTACTTGGGATAGGAGTGAATACTGGTAATTCTTCGCTTTTATTGTTTAACCAGATACAATGGCACAACGATATTTATTTTTTGAATGTGGCTGTTGATACACTTTCCGGTTCCGGATTTGTTGATCATGGAATACAGCAATTTTTTTCGGTTCCATACACTTTCTATTCAAAAAAAGCAGGTATAAAGGATGGGCTTACTCTGGCAGAATTGAACGATGTTGATGTATTAGTGGTAAATTCAGGGGATTTGTTAAAATGGAATGGAAATTATTGGATACCGGGTTTGGATCAACATTCAGACTCAGTTCTATATGCTCATGAAGTGAACGTTGCTTCAACGAGTGACACAACAGTATATTGGATTAGCAATTCAGTGCCGGATTCAGTGCTGTTTTCTTATTTTTCTGATACTGCAGTGTTTTCGACTCTAGCAGCCAATTCTTTTTCTTCCGGAACAGCCAACTACTCCGACACTGCATTATATGCTTTAAATACACCGGTTAACGGTTGGTCAAAGATGGGGAACACCGTTTCAAATATGAGTTATTATTTAGGAACAAACGACAATTCTGCCATCAATATGATAACCAATAATGCGGTACGTACAAGTATATCAGCTGGTGGGAGCATTAATATTAATAATTCTGCTAGCCAGGCAACTGTTGTTATGAATGGAAGTGATGGTGTTCTATTCTATGGAAGTGTTAATGGAAGTTTAAATACGGTAAGCGGTTCAGGTGTAAGAATGATGTATTTTCCTGCACGGGCAGCCTTTCGAGCCGGTGCAGTGTCGGGGAGTCATTGGGATACATTGAATATGGGAAATTATTCAACGGCATTTGGTTATAACAATATTGCCGGTGATTGGTCATTTTCATCCGGATACAATAATCAGGTTTTGGATGGTTCTCTAGCTATAGGCAGTAATAATAGAGCATTGGGAGCAGGCTTGTACCCTGAAGGAGGTTGTGTTGCCTTGGGTGATAGTAATACCTCTTCTTTCAGGAGGACAGTTACAATTGGCAAAAACAATACAGCTTCAGGTTCTGCGGCTATAGCTATCGGCTATAATAATATAGCCAATGGAAATACAGGAAATGCATTCGGCTCTTATTCATCAGCTGGCGGAACTCGGTCTGTAGCACTTGGATATAGAGCTTATGCTGTAAACACCGGTGCCTTTGTTTTTTCAGATATATCTTCCAATTCAAGTGTTACCTCCAATTTTAGCCATCAATTTAAAGTAAGAGCTTCAGGAGGCGTAATATTTTATACAGATTCCTTGCAAACAATGGGTGTCGTTTTAAATTCAGGAAGCGGTAGCTGGTCGGTAATTTCGGATAAAAATAAAAAGACGAATTTTCAAGAGATCGATTATCAGGATATTCTAAATAAGATCAATTCATTAAAGATCCGTACATGGAATTATTCTTCTCAGGATCCTGCGATACGGCATATTGGTCCAATGGCACAGGAATTTCACAAGACCTTCAACTTTGGAGAAGATAATTTAACAATTACAAGCTCTGATATGGATGGAGTCATTTTGTCGGGCATAAAAGCAATTGATTTTCAATTAGAAAAGTTAGCTCTAGAAAATCAACTTGAATCACTCAGATCAGATGTTGATGCTATAAATGATTTTAAAGAACTTGAGATTAGATTGAATGCAATTGAGTCTTCGCTTAATGTTGTATCAAAAGATAAAAAATAAGATGGGAAAAAGTAGGAATTATTTGTTTCTTGTACTATTGGGATTCCTTTTTTTATGGGAGCCATTCAAGATTCAAGCACAGTCGGTTCCACAGGGAATCAATTATCAGGGACTTGCTAGGGATATTTCAGGTAATGTGATGATTACCCAATCTATCAATGTAAAGGTGGGGATATATTCTCCAAGTATAAATGGTTCGCTTGTTTATGAAGAAACACATTTAACTACTACGAATCAATTTGGTTTATTTTATTTTTTGATAGGACAGGGTAATAGTACAGGTGCGGGAACATATAATTCTATTTCTCTTATAGAATGGGGCGCAGGAAGTCATTTTGTTAAAATTTCAATGGATCCGAATGGGGCCAATTCATTTATTGATATGGATACCGTTCAGCTTTGGTCTGTTCCGTATTCTATGCATGCTGCAATTGCAGATAGCATAAGTCAGCCTTTACGAATGAGCCAATTATTAGATGTAGATACGGTAGGTGTGTTTTCCGGTGCGGTGTTGAAATGGAACGGTGCTATTTGGCAACCGTCAGTTGATAATAATTCTGATACAGCTCTATTTGCTTTAAATGCAGGTCATGCTGTTACCAGTGATACAGCTACTTATGCTCTAAATGTACTATCTGGTATTGACACTGTTTATTTTGCACATAACTCGGATTCTTCCGGTTTTTCTTTGTCAGCAAATACCTCTGTGCAATCCAACAATTCAAATTATTGCGACACGGCTCTGTTTGCTTTAAATTCTGCAGATGCTTCCACTTATTGGGGAATAAACGGTAATTCAGGAACTACACCTGTCTCTAATTTCTTAGGAACAATAGATAATCAGGATCTTGTTGTGAAAACAAACAATACAGAGCGATTAAGGATAACTTCAGGGGGAAGAATAGGGGTGGGAATATCTTCTCCCACAGCTTCCTTGCATATAATAGGTAATGATGGATTAATAGCAGAGGGGACTTTCGGTGCAGGTGCTTTACCGCCAACAGGGGTAGGTACCAGAATGATGTGGCATCCTAGAAAGGCGGCATTTAGAGCGGGTGGCGTAAACGGCACTCAATGGAATGACGCAAATATTGGAAATTATTCTTTTGCAGCTGGATACAATACCCGGGCATCAGGTGCTTATTCTACATCGCTTGGTGTAGGTGCAGTTGCTTCAGGGGCAAACGCCCTGGCAGCTTGTGAAAATTCTCAGGCTTCTGGTGTATCCTCCGTTGCTATTGGTTTGGCGGCTATTGCATCCGGCCCATACAGTGTGGCTTTAGGAAGGGCTCCCCAAGCTACTGATTCTTTTGCCGTTGCGATCGGTTACCATTCTATTGCTTCTGCTAATTATGCTATGGCGTTTGGTGATGAAACAGTTGCTAATGGTGTCCATTCTATAACATTTGGATATCGTGCAAACTCCAATTCAAAAATAGGATGTTTTAATTTTTCAGATGCTTCTTCCACTATTTCAACATTAAATACTGCTGACAATCAATTTATGGTTAGAGCTTCGGGTGGGGTAATATTTTATTCCAATAGTGCCATGACAGGAGGAGTATCATTATCTGCAGGAGGAGGAAGCTGGGCTAGTGTATCAGATAAAACTAAAAAAGATAATTTTAAAAAAGTAAGTGGAGACGAAATACTTGAGAGACTTAGAAAAGTTGAAATTACAACATGGAACTATAAATCTCAGAACGATAAAATCAGGCATATTGGTCCAATGGCACAAGATTTTTATAGAGAATTTGGATTCGGAGAAAGTGATACTACAATTACAACAATTGATATGGATGGGATTAGTTTAGCTGCTCTACAAAGTTTAGCTTCTAAAGCTCAACGATTACAGGAGCAAGAGAAGGAAATTGAATATTTAAAAGCTAAAATAGGTAAGCTTGAAAAGGAGAAAGTACTTCTTGAGAAAAGAATTTTAGGTATGGAGCAGAAATTAATGTTCATTAATTCTCCATTAACAGCATCAAAAAAAGAATAAATTACTTGTGGAAAAAAAGTCTGATGTTAAACCTGCCTTATTGCTATTTACCAAACAGTTTCCTTTTGGAAAAGCTGAAACTTATTTAGAATCCGAAATTTTAGTTATACAGAATTTGTTTTCAAGAGTTTATTTTTTGCCTTCTCATATAAGTGGTGAAAATAGAATAGAAATGCCCTCTTCGTTTGAAGTAAAATCATTTGACCAAAACTGGTCAAAGAAAAAGAACAAGATTCTATTTCAAAATGCCTTTTTTATTTTTAGAGTTTTATTAAAGGAGTTCTTATTTGTTCCGAGTAAATTAGTTTTTGTTAGAAAAATTAATTTATACAAGAATATGTTGTTACATAAAATCTATGTTGCAGAACAATTAAGTGAATTTATTGCTGGATGTGGAAATAAAGTTGTTTTGTGTTCCTATTGGTTTAGTGACTGGGCGACTGTATTAAGTGTGTTAAAAGAGAAAAGAAAAAATATTTCTTTTGTTTCGAGGGGACATGGATATGATATTTTTGATGATAGATTTGATGATGCTTACATTCCATTTCGTTGTTTTCAGTTGTCAAATGTTGATGCGGTATACTCTGTATCAAAAAAAGGAGCTACATACCTTAGAAATAAAAATATTAATCCTGAAAACATTAAAGTAAGTTATCTAGGAGTATCAGATAAAGGCGTAAATCCATTTGATCCGAATGCAAGATTTACCATAGTTTCCTGTTCAAATGTAAATATTTTTAAAAGAGTTGATTTGATAATTGATGTTTTAAAGAATATAGATTTTCCTGTTGATTGGGTGCATTTTGGAGACGGTGATCAATTAGATTACATCAAAGAAAAAGCAAAGGGGTTGCCATCTAATATTAAAACAGACTTTAGAGGGAGAGTTTCCAATCAGGAAGTAATGACTTTTTATTTAGAAAATTCCGTAAATCTTTTCATTACAACTAGTGCAATGGAGGGCTTACCAATGACATTAATAGAAGCTTCTAGTTTCGGAATACCTTTGATGGGGACGAATGTTGGTGGGATTCCTGAAATTATTAATGATGAAACCGGTATGTTGATTGAGGAAAAAATAGATGTAAACAAAGTTGCATCAGATATTTCATCTTTTAGATCTAGTAATAAAAATACTCCTGAATTTAGAAAAGGTGTTCGTTTATTTTGGGAGAACAATTTTTATTCTGAAAAAAATTATATTGAACTTTATACAGAGCTAATAAATGAATTTAGTTTTAATCAAAATTGATTTGTTGTTTTACAATTCTTAAAGTATGACGAATAATAAAGTAAGTTATTTAGAAGGTGTGAGAGGATGGGCTTCATTTATGGTGTTTATTCATCACTTTCTTTTAGCATTTTATCCTGCTCATTATTATGGTGATAGAACAATTGCTCATACTTCCTTTATTGAGGTATGGTATTTTGCATCTCCATTTAGTTTTTTGACGAATGGAAACTTCATGGTTGCAATTTTCTTTGTGTTAAGTGGTTTTGTTCTAAGTAAGAAATATTTCGAAGACAATAATTTTGAGTATTTGATTTCAGCTTCTATCAGAAGATTTTTTAGATTATTTATTCCCTCTCTAGCTGCAATTGTATTGTCCTATTTGATTATTATTTTTGCATTTAATAACAATGTTGAAGCCGCAAAATATTCTAATTCTCCATGGTTGAATAAACTTTATGCTGGAGATTATAGCTTTTTGGGTTTTTTAAAAGAAATATCATATAAAACCATGTTTTGGGGAAGTAATGATTTTGTAAATACACTTTGGTCAATCTCTACTGAATTGCTTGGTTCTTTTCTGATTTTTTCTGTATTAATATTTACACATAACAAAAGAAACAGGTTGATGGTATTACTGCTAATATGCGCTGTTATTTTTAGTAGTTTTTCTAGGTATTATATTGCTTTTATTTTGGGAATATTATTGAATTATATAATTAATGATCCATTTATTTTAAAATTAAAAAACAACAGACTGTTCATTTTATTTTTGCTTGTTGTTGGATTATTTCTTGGCGGTTTTCCATCGGGGGGCAATATTGAAAACACCATTTATGACCATTTAATGATGCGTTCGTTATCAAAAAACTATGTTCTGCTTCATATTTTGGGTGGATTTTTTCTAATTATTGCAGTTTTATATTCTAATTTTTTACAGAAAATTTTTAGTTTAAATCTATTTGTCTATCTAGGGCGAGTTTCTTTCAGTGTATATTTAATTCATCCACTTATAATTGGTTCTTTTTCTTGTTTTCTTTTAGTCAAAGTGAATGAGAACTTTTATTCTTATAATTTGTTGATTTTGTTTATTTTCATTGCCACAACTATTATTATTTTTGCTGTATCTCACTATTTTACGAAATGGGTAGACGATAAGAGTGTGGTTTTATCAAAGGATTTTTATACAAAATACTTTAAATAATTTTTTTTGAAAACATTTTGTTTTATAACGACTTTAACCCCAAGCCGGCTTCTTTCTGATTTAAGAAAGAATCTATTCGACTTGTATTTGAATGCATTGAAGAGTCAGACCTATTCTAACTGGTTTGTATTAATTATTGGAGAAGAGAGTAAGGTGGAGTCTAACTTTATTTTTTTAAGATCAGAATTGGAAACAAAAACAGATAAGTTAAAGATTGCTTATAACTATTTGACTGATCTGGAAATTAAACCCGACTATTTGATTCGATTAGATGATGATGACCTGATATCGCCATTTATACTAGAGCATGCAGTAAAACTCAACTTTGATTGTTTGTCTGATAAACATCATACATATTATGATATAACTTCCGCTTCTGTAAGTCAGCAAGAACGATCTTGGTTACCCAACACGGTTATTCATGCTTTTAAACATGCTATGACGCCTTATGGCGATCAAAAGCTGCCATTGTTTATGCAAGATCATAGTAAAGCTTGGCATAATTATTATTCGGATAAGCTGGTGCATTTTGCAGATCGTGATCATCCTGTTTATTTACGGATCATTTCTCCTACTACCATAACAAGTAAGATGGATGCTACTAAAGCAAAATCCTATGTTGATTTTGATAAAGAGGCATATCAAAAATACCTGATTACTTTTGGTAAATGGAAAAGATTTAATATTGACGACTTTACTCAGTATTTAGGTTCGTTAGTTGAAATATGGGAAAATTTTTCCAATCAGAAGATTCAAATCAAGAAACGTTCATTTTTTAATTTCTTCAAGTAATGATTGTGTCAGTTATCATCCCTTGTTATAATGTGGAGTTGTATATCTCTGAGTGTCTTGAATCTGTTTTTTCTCAGTCGTATAAGGATCTGGAAATAATATGTGTTGATAATAACTCAACGGATAGAACAGTGGAAATATTAAACGAGTATTCGCTGAAAGGAAAGATTATTTTTTTGAAAGAAACATCTGCAGGAGCATCTTGTGCAAGAAATAGGGGCTTATCTGTTGCCAAAGGACAATGGATTCAGTTTTTAGATGCAGATGATCTTTTATTGCAAAATAAAATTGCCCATCAAATATCATTACTTTCATCAGAAAATTCTTCGGCAGCTTTTATTGCTGGAGCTTGTTATAAGCAGAAAACAGATGGAACAAGAACAGCAGTTGTTCCTTCAGAAGAGGATCCTTTTAAAGCTGTTTTTTTAACGCAGTTGGGAAATACCTGTGCTAATCTTTTTAATGCAAACAGCATCAGAGAAGTAGGAGGCTGGGATCCTCAATTGAAAAGCTCTCAGGAAAGCGATTTGATGTTTAGATTATTAAAAAAGTACAATGAGGTGATTTTTGATTTTGTTCCCCTTACTATTATAAGAGAAAGATTTTCCGGTCAAATTTCTCAAGGCGACCCCCGAAAAAATTGGTTGCAATATTTGCAATTAAGACTAAATATAATTGCTTATTTGTCTCGTGAATGTTCTTTGTATTGGTTAAAAGAGAAGGCATTTTACGAACAGCGGTTATTTACTTTTTTGAGAATATTAGCAAAATATGATCTTGAAAAGGCAAGTAAATTGTTTGAAGAAAATTTTGATCGGAATTTTGTACCGTCATTTGGAGGTGCTTTTTCCTTCTATAACATCCTTTTCAAATTATTTGGTTTTAAAAATGCTGAGCGAATAAGGCAGTTTAAATTTTTAATTTGATAGTATTGTAAATTTAAGTTTTATTAAATGCTCTTTAATTCAATAGATTTTTTATTCTTTTTGCCATTGGTGTTTTTACTCTATTGGTTTGTTTTTCAAAGAAAACTAACTTATCAGAATATATTATTATTGGTAGCAAGTTATTTCTTTTATTCTTGTTGGGATTGGCGTTTTTTATTTTTACTTATCTTTTCTACATTGTTGGATTATTTCTCAGGAATAAAAATATTTAATTCAAATTCGCTTATTGAAAGGAAGATTTGGTTGTGGATTAGCATTACAATTAATCTTGGTTTTTTAGCAGTATTTAAATATTTTAATTTTTTTATTGATTCTTTTGTTAGCTTGTTTGCACAATTAGGCTTCGTTATAGATGTTTGGGCGTTAAATGTTATTTTACCAGTGGGTATATCCTTCTATACATTTCATGGTTTATCATATGTTATAGATGTTTATAAAAAAAGAATTGATGTTGAACGAAATTTTATAGATTATTCTTTATTTGTTAGTTTCTTTCCTTTACTGGTTGCTGGTCCGATTGAAAGAGCAACACATTTGCTGCCTCAAATAAAATCGGATAGGAGATTTGATTATCAATTAAGTGTTGATGGGTTAAGGCAAATTTTGTGGGGCTTTTTTAAGAAAATTGTAATTGCGGATCAATGTGCCATTTACGCTAACCAAATATTTGATAATTCAGCTGATTATACAGGTAGTACCTTGGTTTTAGGAGCTATTTTTTTTGCTTTTCAGATATATGGAGATTTTTCAGGTTATTCCGACATAGCATTAGGGACAGCAAAGCTTTTTGGAATAAGGCTATTGAAAAATTTTTCTTTCCCATACTTTTCAAAGGATATTGCAGAGTTTTGGAGGCGTTGGCATATTTCTTTGTCAACATGGTTTAAGGACTATCTCTATATACCTTTAGGAGGGAGTAGAGGAAACCTAAGTTTAAAAATACGAAATACATTCATTATATTCATAGTTAGTGGCTTTTGGCATGGTGCAAACTGGACATTTATAGCTTGGGGATTTCTAAATGCTTTATTTATTATCCCTTCTATTATTTTTAATTCAAATAGAAATAACCTGAATATTGTAGCTTTGGATAGAACATTTCCGACATTGAGGGAGGTTGCCATGATTTTTGTAACATTTTCATTAACAACTTTTGCGTGGATTTTTTTCAGATCACCTGACATTAAATTTGCATTTAATTACGTTTCAAATATTTTTGATGTTAATTTATTTTCACTTCCTGAGATTCACCCACTGATCACTATTGCTTTAGTCCTTTTTTTTATATTGATTGAATGGTTTGGTAGGCGTGGAGAGTTTGCCCTTTCGGATTTATTTATTGATAAACCAAGCTGGATAAGATTATCTTTCTATTATTTAATATTAATATCGATTGTTGTTGCATTAATTTACTCGGAAGGACAAGATCAATTTATTTATTTTCAATTTTGATGATAAACTTTTTTTTAAAAAAAACACTAATTTTTCTGGCTCCAATTCTTTTTGTGTTGGCTGTTTTTGAATTCTACTCTAGAAGTGTACCTTCTAATTACAGTTATAAGAAGGAAGGGTTATTAAAATCAAAAGACAGTATACAAATTTTGTTTTTAGGAAATTCTCACTCTGCTTACGCATTCAATCCAAAGGAATTTAGAAATGCATACAATATTGCTCAGGTTGCACAATCAATATATTTTGATAAAAGAATACTTGTTAACTATATTGAAGATTTGAAAGAGTTAAAATTTGTTTTTATTGGAATCGATTTCCATTCTTTTTATTTCTCTGACCAAAATCAACGTAATTATTGGTCGTATTATTCATATGGTATAAATTATAAAGACCGTTTGAATTTTTGGAAAAAAAACATTTATTTTCTTGGTTATTCACCTCGAGTTTTAATGAAAAATATTCGTGAGCAGTTTAAATTAAATTCAGGCTCTAAAAGAGCAGTGGATGTTGAAAATGGAGTTGTCCCTAATGTGGAATTGTATAATGGCTTTTTTAGCTTTATTGGTTCTGACATAAAATCTTTTGCAGATTCTACATACGCTAAAAGGGCTAGTTATTTTAATGAACTTGTCGCTCAATCAACTGAATTAAATTCAGTTTTAAAGGATTTAGATGAGTTATTGCTTTTACTTAAAACTAAGAATATTAAGCCAATACTAATTACAACACCGTGTTATGCTCCATATAGAGGAAAATTGAATAGAGCCTTCTTAAATAGAAATAAATGGATAGTCGATTCAATAACCCAAAGACATAATATTCCTTACTGGAACTATTTTGAATTAAATTTGGATTCAACATTTTATTACAATTGTGATCACCTCAATATTAAAGGTGCCTCCATGTTTTCCCGTTTAGTTAGTACTCGGCTTGATAGTTTGAAAAATAATATACATTTTGGTGATGAATAAATTCTATTTTCCGGGATTGAATGGGTTAAGATTCATAGCTGTTTTTATAGTTATACTTGATCATTTAGAATTAATGAAAAGCTATTTTAACTTAAAGACTTTATGGTCCAATGAATTTAGCTCGCATGTTGGAAAGTTTGGTGTAACCATTTTTTTTGTATTAAGTGGCTTTTTGATCAGCTATTTACTGTTTTTAGAGAAAAAACAATTTCATTCTATTTCGATAAAAGATTTCTATGTGAGAAGAGCATTACGAATTTGGCCTTTATATTTTATATTGATACTACTTGGTTTTTTTGTCTTGCCTAATCTTGATTTTTTTTCAATTCCTGTAAATGAGCCGGTCTCTGTTAATTTTAGTCAAAAATTTAGCTTGTATTTGTTTTTTGCTGCAAATGTTGGATTTGTTTTTTATCAAGTTGTTCCTTTTGCGGGTGTATTGTGGTCAGTGGCTGTTGAAGAGCAATTTTATTTGTTTTGGCCCCATTTGATCAAGCATTCTAAGAGAATTCTATTTGTATTATTTATTTCTTTGATCGTGTATATGTTGTTGAAAATTTCATTCATCAATAATTACTATTCTGCCGATAAAGTGTTAATGAATAAGTTGGTAAAATTGATTGAACGTACACGGTTTTCATCTATGATCATTGGAGGGATAGGGGCCTGGGTGTTGTTTTATAATAAGAAAAAGATTTTAGCTTTTGTTTATAGACCAACCGTTCAGATAATTAGTTTGTTTGCTTTATTGATTCTTTTTTTTGTGTATAATACCCATAATATACCCTATTTCAATTTAATCAAGAATGAGTTTATCTCTTTGTTGGTGGCAGTTTTGATCTTGAATATTTCTTCAAATACTAAAACACTGATCAATCTGGAGTTTAAAGTGCTCGATTTTCTTGGTAAAATCTCTTATGGGATGTATGTTTATCATTCCATAATAGCGGTAATTTGTGTTAAATTCTTTATTTATGTTTTGCCGGGAAGGGATGATATAGGTTTATTTTGGAGTCTTTGTCTTATTATTTCTGTTTTAGTATTTACCGTAGCAGTCTCCTATTTGTCGTATTATTATTTTGAATTTAAAATATTAAAATTTAAAAATAGATTTTCTCATGTAATTAGTGGAGATTTGGCAAAGGAAAAATGATATTGTACTTTTGTTTCATTGAAACTTATTGCTAAATTCTGCAACAACTTATGACTAGAAATGTTTTGCTTATCGTTCCTGAATTTCCTCCTAACAATTCTATAGGAGGAAGACGTTGGGCAAAGTTTGCTAAATACCTTGCAAAAGAAAATATTCAAGTAAAAGTTATTGCATTTAAACCCTCTTTTATCAATAATAATCCGAATTGGATTGATGATATTTCTGATGATAATATTAATGTAGTGTACTTGTCCAGTCATTATCCCAAAATATTGGAGTCAAGTTCTTCTAATATTTTAATGAGATTAATAAAAAAAATCGTTTCTATTATTGTTTCCTTTCTGGATGGTGGAATTATACAAGATAGAGCCATTTTTTTTCGTTCCACCCTGCTTAAAAATGCCAGGAAATTGATTCGTGAAAATGATATCCACAATGTGATCTGCTCGGGACCATACCATAGGGCAAGCTATTATACCTCATTGCTTAAATCAGATTTCCCGGAGATCAATTATATCGTAGATTTTCGTGATCGATGGGCTGACGGACAAGTTTATGGATTAGATAAGGTTTCAGATACTGTATATAAAAATGAAGAAAGGTTGCAGAAGTACACTTGCGAAAAAGCAGACTATGTTATCTCTACCTATGATCAAATTTTAGAAGAATTGATAGGTTTATATCCTGATATGGATAAAAATAAATTTATTCATTTCCCTCATAATTATGATCCGGCAGATTATCCTGATATTAAGGAGTTTAATGTAAAAGTTTCACCGGAAAAGATCCGTTTTATTTATGGAGGGACCATTAATACTGCTGCATTGAACGATGGTTTTATCCCATTCCTAAATGCAATAAGATCGCTTCAGCTAGATCGGAATGATTTGTATCAATTGATTAGTTTTGAAATTTATGGAAGTAATTTCCGGCTCAATCAATTGATAAATCAATTGGATATTGCATCTTGCGTCAAGATCCTGCCAAAGGTTAGTGAATCTGAATTTTATAAAAAAGTTAATGAATCCGATTTTCCAATGATCTTTTTAGGAAAAAAATGGAAGAACTTATTGACCACTAAAAGTATTGCTTATTTGCCATTCAGAAAGCCAATTCTTGTAGTATCAGAAAAAGGAAAAGTTGTTGATATGGTTTTAAATGAGTCGATTGGCTACCATTTCAATCCTGATAAATGTTACCAAAATTTGGTTACATTAGTAGAAGATTATAAAAAGAATAACATTCATTTTAATTTTAATTTTAATTATGAGGCTTATTCGTATGAGTTTGCTACAAAAAGATTAATTCAGTTATTGAAATGATCTAATTTATTTTAATTATGCGAATACTATTTATATCTACTATGGCCGGAGCTCCCTGGGGAGGAAGTGAGGAATTGTGGGCGCGCAGTGCAGAGTATGCAATTGAGAAAGGTCATGAAGTGATTATATCTGTATACAATTGGGGCGATTTGCATCCCCAATTGAACTTGTTAGAGAAAAAAGGTGCTACAATAATACTAAGAAAACGCATTTTTTATGGAATGACATTGTTTCAAAGAGCAAAAGGTTTATTTATAAAAAAAATGCTGGCAGCAAAAGAAATAAGAAAGTTATCTTCATTAAGACCCGATGCTATTTTTATTAGTCAGGGAACAATATATGAATGTATGTTTCCTGAATTCAGGGATCTGCAATTGAATACGAATGCTAAGACATACATTATTACTCAGGCAAATTCTGAATACGAAAACTTACCGGGAGAATGCAGAAAAACCGGAAAAGTCATTTTTGCAAATGCAACAAAAACTTATTTCGTTTCTGAAAGAAATAAATCAGTGGCAGAACGTCAATTAGCTTTATTGCTGAGGAATGCAGAAGTGATCTCTAATCCCGCCAACTTGCAAAATATTGAAGACCTTTTCTGGTATGAAACAGAATGCTTGAATATGGCTTTTGTGGGCAGAATAAATTCGACTGTTAAAGGCTTAGGTGTATTGTTTCAAATTTTAGGAGAACAAAAATGGAGAGATAGAAACTGGCATTTAAATTTGTATGGAAAAGGGGAGGATGAACTATATCTTACAGAATTAGCTGAAGTGTATCAAATCAAAGATAAAATATCATTCAAGGGCTATGCAAATGATATTCGTGAGATTTGGAAAGAGAATCATTTACTTTTGATGCCATCAACATTGGAAGGAACACCATTGGCTCTAATTGAAGCAATGCTGTGTGAACGTGCTGCAGTAGTGTCTGATGTGGGGGGGAATTCAGATTTGGTAAAGGAAGGCTTGAACGGCTTTTTAGCAGAAGCACCATCTGTTTATTCTTTTGGCAATGCCATGAACCGGATGTGGGAAAATAAAAGTAAGCTGAAACAAATGGGAATAGAGGGTAAGAAACTCGCGAATAAGATCAGAATTGATGATTATAAAAAAATTATAGACCATTTGTAACGTGTATTCAATTAAAGATATTGATATAATCATTACTACGAAAAATCGTTCAGTTGATCTGTTGTTTACGATTGATCATATGCTCAGTTTAGGTTTTGTTGAGGATCAGTTTTATATTATTGATGATGGTTCTACTGACGGGACAGATTCATTAATTTATTCAAAATACCCCAAAATTCATCTAGAAAAAAATCCCTCTTCCCTGGGATATATGGTCAATCGATCAAAAATGATGAAAGAAACAAAGCGATCTTACATACTATCTTTGGATGATGATTCTCATATCCGTACAAAAGAGGATGTTAAAGAGGCCATCCGTATTTTAGAATCTGATCCGGAATTCGGAATCTTTCATTTTCGTGTGTTTAATCAAATTCAGGATCCGCCTGAAAAATCTGTATTAGCTGATAAATTTCGAATCCTCAGAGGATATATCGGATGTGGGCATATTATCAAGAGAGAAGTTATTGAAAAGCTTGGATCCTATCGAAATGAATTGGTATTTTATTGCGAAGAGATCGATTATTCGTTGCGTGCATTTAAGTTAGGATACAAGGTGGTTTCAAATGATAATTTGATCGTACATCATCGCATTGATATGGGTTTGAGAGAAAAACAAAAAACAAGTGTTAATGCAAAAGGGATATATGGTCGCGAATGGCGAAATATTCATTTGTATTCCAATAACCTTATTATTACCTTAATCTATTATCCTGCTGGTATAGGTTTTCTGTTTCTATTATACCGCATATTTCTTGCATTTAAATTTATGGTACTTAAAGAACAACAGTTCCTTGCATTTTTTAAAATGCTTGGCCGTTTCTTTTCTTTTGTTCCCTATTGTTTTAAAGAAATGAAAAAACTCAGTTACAAAGAGTTTAAAGCCTGGTTTTCCAATCCTGATTTTACTGACGCTGGTTCCGTTTAAAATCCTTCTTTTTTTGCAGCATTTAATGCCCATTTTTGCTATTTTTACCGTAAAATAGAATTAATGAACACTTTACTTAACTTTTTTTCCGAAAACTTCTCTGGATTTTCTCCTAAGAACATTCCTTCTTTTATTTTTAGCCTTGTTATTTGTGCAGTTTTATCCTATTTGCTGGGTAAGATCTATGCCAAATATGGAAACTCATTATCCAATAGAAAATCGTTTTCTAGAAATTTTTTGCTTTTGGCACTTACAACTATGTTTATTATTACGGTTGTAAAATCCTCATTAGCGCTATCATTAGGTTTGGTAGGGGCATTGTCGATCGTTCGTTTTCGTGCAGCTATTAAAGAGCCGGAAGAGCTTACCTATTTGTTTCTAAACATAGCGATTGGTTTAGGCTGTGGTGCAGGTTTATCACTGTTAACCATTATTGCATTTATTGGCTTTTATGTGTTTATTCGTTTTAGTAACCGCAAACAGGATGAATTAGAAGAGCAAAGTTTATATCTGAATATTTCATCTGCCGGAAATGGGGCTGTTCATATTCCTTCAGTAGTTGCTGTATTGGAAAAGAATTGTAATTTTTTAAAATTAAAACGTACAGATGAAGCACCGGATCGTTTTGAACTCTCTTTTTTGATCGGATTAGAAAATATTGATGCACTGCAAAAAATAAAGGAAGAGATCAGGGGATTGTATCCCAATGCTGTTGTATCGCTTCTGGATTCTTCCAGGGATTTTTAATCTTTTGATCAATCATTATGGAGCAGGAATTAAGATACGAGCGTAAGTTTTACGTTACCGGCACTCCTCTGCCGGATATGCTTCATGTCATTCGGATTCATCGGGCTTTATTTTCTGAAATTTTTCATCAACGACAGATCAATAATATTTATTTTGATTCTCCGGGTTTTGAAAGTTATTTCGATAATATGGATGGCGCTTATCATCGTATTAAAGCCCGGATAAGATGGTATGGCGAAACATTTGGCCTTGCTAAAAAACCTACGCTTGAGTTTAAGATCAAGAAAGGGTTGTTGGGGTTTAAAAGGAACTTTGTATTGCCTGATTTGGTAGTGGATACGAACATTACAAAAGATAAATTATTAGAATTGATGTTAGGGGCAGTTGATGATGAGCACTTGCGATCGTATCTGCATAAGGTTAATCCGGTATTGTTGAATGTGTACACCCGCAAGTATTTTATAACTGCCGATAAAAAGATACGGTTAACCATAGATACCGGGCTTCATTATTATTCGATCATGAATGAGGGCAGCTTATTTATTTCACCTGTAAAGGATGATAAAGGAATAGTAATTGAAATGAAATACGATAAGGATACTGAATTGTTAGCAGATCGTATTTCTTCGGAATTTCCTTTTTTGATGACAAAAAATTCTAAATATCTGCAAGGTGTTAGTCGTGTGTTAGGATTGGAGTTGTAATTCACTATGAAATATATCAAGAGAAAAAATAAAGAAAGTACATTCAGGACAAACCGTTTGTTTGTTCTGCTTTGTTTTTTTGCTCTGATGATTGCTTTTATCTTGTATCAATTGATAGGACCGGGTAAAAAAATGAATACATTTTTGAAAGATGCCCGGATAGCCTCTCCGGATGTTGATATTCGTACCGGTTATTTTACTGCTGCTCCGGTACTTCATTTATCATGCTCTGAGGCAGATCATACGATCTATTATACTTTAGATGGTTCCAGTCCGGAAAATTCCCTTGCAATGGTTTATGACGGAAATAGTATCCAGTTGCCCGATGAAGCCCTTAAAGATACTTTTTTATACACCATCCCTACATCGCCCCGCTGGCAACTTCCTTTGGATAAAACCTATTGTTTCCCTGTGTTGAGAGCGGTGTGTGTGGATAAAACTGGGAAGTGTGGGAAGGAACTGGTAGAATCTTACATCATAGATCCCCAGAAGAATCATAATTACTCAATTTCACTTGCAAGTTTTGTTTTTGATCAGGATCAGTTATTTGGTTATGAGAATGGGATCTATGTGATGGGGAAAAAATATGAAGACAAGGATAATTATATAAAGAAAAAAATAAAATTTGATATCCCATGGTGGAAATATCCGGCTAACTATCTGGATAAAGGTTCATCTTCCGATCGAATGGTGAATTTATCGCTTGGAAAATTGAACAAGACATGTTTTATGCAAAAGTCAAGTAAGATCAGGATCCATGGCTTTAATACCAGAGGCTTTGCTCAAAAATCAATACGTGTTTCATGGTTGGCTTCTCCTGATTCAAGTGCTAAGTGTATAGCGATGTTAAATACAGCTTCCACAGAAACGAATTTTGTTTTTAGAAACGGAGGTAATGACTGGACCAAAACACTGCTGAGGGATGCATTTGTACATCGTGTGATGAAAAACTCTTCTTTATCAGCACAGCAATATGAACCGGTAGTTTGCTTTTTTAACGGAGAATATTGGGGAATACATACATTAAGGGAACGTTTTGATGATACGTATATATTTAATCATTATGGAATTTCAAAAGATAGTATTGCCTTGCTTGAACTAAATGGCCAAGTGGTAGAAGGAGGAAAGTCGGATGCGAATGACTATCTTAGTTTAATTGATTATATCCTTAGCAATGATCTCTCGGATGATCAAAAATTCGCTGTCGTTGAAAAAGAGATGGATATAGCCAATCTTATCGATTATTATTTATGCAATATGTTCTTTGTAAATAACGACTGGCCTCATAATAATTGTAAATATTGGCGCTACAGCTATCCGGCAAAAGATTCCGTTTTTCGCGATAAAAAATGGCGTTTTGTGGTATATGATATGGATTGGGCAATGGGATTCAATATCAATAAAGCCTATGAATTTAATATGTTTGAATACCTGAAAAAAGAGAATAGAATGGGGAAGGTGTTTTATTCCCTTCTGAAAAATGTTTCATTTAAGAATAGATTAAGATCCCGGGCAGAGTATTTACTTAAAAATGAATTTTCTGAAAGAACTTTAATCGCTACCTTTACAAGTATGGAGGAGGAGATCAGTCCGTTTATGGATGAGCATATTAAACGTTGGAGAGTTATTGGATCAAAACAAAATTGGGAGAAAAATATGTCAGATCTGAAGAACTTTTTGACGAAAAGACCTAAGATCTTCCTGGAACAGTTAAATAGTATATTAAATAAATAGGATCGGTGTTAAGTTATTTAAAAGAGAACCTGCAATTATTTGTTATCCTAATCGTCTGGCTAATTACCGGAATATACGGTGGTCCGGTTATTTTCGGACTTGTTCCTTTGACTATGTTATTAATGGACAGGAAAGAGATGTACGAAGAGTTACTTGTTGGGTACTTATTCGTTTTGATTTTAGCAGATAGCGCTAGTCCGGCACTCTTATTCGCCAAAAATTTAAAAAATATTTATATCTCAATACTTGCACTAATTTTTTTTCTAAGGTATCGCGAATTGTATGCGAGAAATTCTTTGTTTAAACTGTTTTTACCATTTTTGGTGTTCTCTGTAATAACAATGTCGTTTGCAATTAGTGATTCCTATTTTTTTACAAGTATTCAGAAAACTATTTCTTATGCATTGACATTTCTAGTCTTACCTAATATTATTGAAACGTTATTCTCGAAGTATCATGCCGATTTTATAAAAAGGCTAATATTTTTTGCTGTTGTTTTTTTGATCATCGGTTATTTACTTAAATACATAATGCCAGATGTGGCTGTATTGACAGGAACTCGTTTTAGAGGAGTATTTGGAGGACCTAATGGATTAGGGATTTTTTGTGTGTTACTTTTTATCATTTTTTTTATTGTAGACCATTTTTACAATTCACTTTTTACAAGGAATGAACGTCTTCTAATCTATTTGTTTATCTTTTTGTCTGTAATAGGTTCGGGTTCACGGAATGCGTTGATAGCTATTGCCATATTTTATTCATTCCAGCAGTTTTTTGGTATGTCTCCGTTTTTAGGTTTCTTGATCTTTATTGTTGTTTTATTCGTTTCGGAAATTATTAGTTCAAATGCCGTTGCAATTATCAATGCTCTTGGATTAGGTAGTTACTTTCGAGTTCAGACCTTGGAGGAAGGAAGTGGACGATTGATCGCTTGGGGCTTTGCCTGGACACAGATCCAGCAGAACTTTTTTGTAGGTAGAGGTTTTGCATATAATGAATTTTATATGCGCCAGCATTATGGGATGCTTTTAAAACTAAACCATCAGGGTGGAATTCATAATTCTTTTTTAACCTTTTGGTTTGATCAAGGCTTAATGGGATTGCTTATTTATTTGAGATCCTATATTTTATTATTCATCAAAGCATCTAAAAGAACAAAATTTGCCTTCCCTGCTATGTTTGCTATTAGTTTTACCGCTTTCTTTGAGTCTTGGCTGGTAGGCTCATTAAGTGCCTTTGCTTTCATGGGAATTTTTATCTTTACCATATTAACCAGTGATGAGATCATCCCTCAGGAAACAGAAGTGATTCCTGCAATTGCTGAATAAAGACCATGAAAATAAAAGATCAAATAAATACTCAAAAGATAAATGCCGGCCGTAAAAGAAAATGGCGCTTGGTATTTTTATTAGTGCTTTTGCTTGGTCTTTTTATTGGAAATACCGTTGCTACCAGAGTGCTAAAACCTAAAGGCTATTCAAGTCTATGGGATTTTGTGACTACCGTGATCAGTAATTATTACTCTGGATTGGATGCACAACCGGAGGGAATTGCCATTGAGATCAATGCTAAAGATTTTAAAAAATTAGAAAAAAACCGTCAGAATGCTCTTGAACGCAGAGTGATCATTAATGATCTGGATGGAGAGTATGTGGATGGGGTTTTACATTACAATGGTAAAAAAATCACCATTAAGTTGCGTTTAAAAGGTCACATGACCGATCATTTACAAAATGATAAATGGTCGTTCCGGATAAAAGTAAAAGAGAAAGATGAAACCTTCATGGGGATGAAACGTTTTACCATTCAACATCCCGGTACCAGAGGCTATATTTATGAGTGGATCTACCATACATTGATGAAGCAGGAAGGAGTTATTGCATTGCGTTATGAGTTTATTAATGTGAAGGTAAATGGTGAGGATTGGGGAATTTATGCAGTAGAAGAAAATTTTGAAAATGAACTTGTTGAGAATAATAAGCGTTTGAAGGGACCGGTGCTTCGTTTCAATCCTGATCTGTATTGGGTAAATAGATATAATGGCATTACCAACAAGGCTTCTGCCGATGAATTCGCCTCTTATTATTCAGCCGATCCACAAGCGTATAGAGAAGAAAAGGTATTGAAAGATAGTTTGCAAAAACACTACTATTTGAATGCAATTGCCATGATCGAAGGTTTAAGAGCGAACAAGATACCTGTTGATGAAGCTTTTGATATTCCCCGATTAGCAAAATTTCATGCGATCATTGATTTGGTTGGTGGGGTACACAGCATTGATTGGAGCGACATAAAATATTATTACAACCCTGTTACAGCAAAGTTAGAGCCTGTTGCGTATGAGAGTTTTACCATACTTGGGTCGAAAGATCTTTCATCTCAGTACATGTTTGTAGACCTCGATTCTACTCAAAATTATTCGGAATGGCATGAAATGATCTTTAGTAATAAGGTGTTTTTTGAAGAATATATGAAACAACTCGAACGAGTATCCCAGCCGGCTTATTTAGATAAGTTTTTTAGCGGATCTAATGTAGAGTTGAAGAAAAATTTAGCGATCATTCATAAAGAATTTCCGTATAAAAAATTTGACAAGAAGGATTATTATAAACGGCAAAAACAAATTCTGCATATCTTAAATCCACCAAAGGCTTTACATGCTTATTTGAATAGAATAGAAAATGGTAAGGCCGAACTGCAAATTGCTCCAATCGATGTCCTTCCTGTATCGGTTATATCCATTGAATTGAATGGCAAGCAATTTTTTTCTAAAGAAGAGATCGTACTTCCTTCTAAACAACACAATAAAGCGCTTGATTATAAAATATATAAGTTTGATTTGGGAGATGATTCAACTTTAATTGCTGACGTGCTTGATTCTTTAAAGATCAATTATTCCATTTTAGGTTCATCCACTTTAAAGCAAGCACCGGTATTCCCATATCCACATACAGATAATGAATTCTTAAAGGATGAGCAGAAAAATAAAGCAAGCACGATCAAGGATTTTGATTTTTTGAGTATTAATGATTCTACGTATTCTATTTTTGTGAAGGAAGGAAGACATACATTGGTGAAGGATCTAATCATTCCTGCTGGTTATACGTTCTATGTGAATGCAGGAACTCAAATTGATCTAAATAATGGTGCAAAGGTCATTTCATACGCTCCTTTTGTGGTATTGGGAACTGAGGAAGAGTTTGTTGTTTTTGCATCATCCGATTCCTCCTCTCAAGGAATTCAGTTTATTAATGCCGGAGATTCTAAATTCAAAAATGTTGTTTTTAAAAATTTTGCCCGTGTAAACGAGCCGCAATGGAAAAGAAGCGGAGCGATCACTTTTTATGAGTCGGCTGCCGATTTCACTAATTGCAGCTTTTATGATTTTAGATCGGAAGATGCCTTGAGTTTTATTCGTTCAGACTTTAATATAAAGGAATCTTTGTTTAGGGGAATGAAAGACGATGCTTTAGATGCTGATTTTTCGAAAGGAAAGCTCAACAATGTGGCTTTTGAAAACTGTAAAGAAAATGGTATTGATGCCACTTTTTCCACATTAACGCTGAATTCGGTATATATATCAGGCTCAGATAATAAGGCAATTAATGTAAAAGATGGCTCGGAGTTTTTTATGAATGATATCACAATCAAAAGATCAGCAATTGCTCTGTCTGCTGAAGATCAGGCTTTGGTTCATTTTAAAGGGTTGATGATCTCAGATTGTGGGTATGGTCTTGTATCCTACAAGAATAAGCCATCTGCAGGTCATGCGAAGGTTGAAGGTACTGCCTTGAAATTGTCAAATGTAAAAGAACATTATTTACAAGAACGTAAATCTAAGATAGTAGTGGATAACAAAAAAGTAGAAAAGGAAATAGAAGATGTGGAACTGATCATAAAAAAAGGTGGAAAGAAAAAATAAACGACATATAGTATTTTCATTTGTTCTTTGGCTGAACTGTATTTTATTGACAGCACAAATAAGTCCATTTAATGGTATAGCCATAAATGATTCTCTGAAGGACTATAGTTTTGTCGTTAGTGGACATTTTCATGGGCAGTCCAATAATGGTTCAACCTTTCCTGCGGCAACAGTACTGAGTAGTATTGATAGCTTGAATGATATTCAACCTGCTTTTATGATGAGTTTAGGTGATCTGTTCATGGATGTAGATGATGTGTATCTGGATCATTATAGAACAAGCTTTTTTCGGAAGCTAAAATTTCCTCTTTTTAATGTAGTAGGCAATCATGATATTTCAAACGGAAATAGGTATGAGAAAGAATTTGGTAAAAGTTTTTCTTCATTTATTGTTGGTTCAGAGTTGTTTATTTTGTTGAATACTGAAATTAATGATGGGAGCATTGAAGGAGAGCAATTCAATATGTTGAATACAGCCTTATCTTCTGTTAAAGAAAAAAATATAAAAAACATATTCGTTTTTAGTCACCGTCCGGTTTGGGCAGAACGAATAGAAAAGTACAATAAATTGTTTTTAGAAAATACACGCACAGCTCTTGGAAAGAATAATTTTTTAGAAAAGATCGTACCATTATTACAAGCCCACAAAGACATAAATATATTCTGGTTGTCGGGCTCCATGGGTGGTGGGCCTGCTTCATTTTTTTACGATCAAAATAAGGAATTAGGAATCACCTTTATTCAAACGGCTATTCGCGATACTCCCAGAGATGCAATGCTTAGAGTTAATGTGAAAAATGGAGAAGTGAATTTTGAAGGGATAAGTTTGACGAATCAAAAATTAGAGAAGATTGATTACTATGGAGTGGATCTTTGGTTGAAAGAAGCTAAGCCTGAAACCACTTTTTCTTACCGCCTTATCCCTTTATATCTTAAAAATATGCTATTGCATCGCTACTTTTGGTATGGTTTGATAACTTGTTTGGGGATGTTGTTGGGTGTTCGTTTTTTGCTAAAAAAGAAAAAATAGATGACGGTATTGTTTCTATATACTGAAATTGCAGATTATTTTCTGGCCTCTTGTAAAGCACTTATTAAAAAAGGTGTGGAGGTACATGTTGTGCGTTGGCCAGTCAACAAAGAGGCGCCTTTTCAATTTTCTTATCCGGAAGGCTTAGCAATTTATGATCGTTCAGCTTATACCAATGATCAGCTAATGGATATTACAGCTAAGATCAGCCCGGATATTATTGTTTGCAGTGGTTGGGTAGATAAAGGTTATTTAGCCGTCTGTAAGGCATATAAGAAAAAAGTGAGTACGGTTCTTGCTTTGGATAATCACTGGAGAGGTGATTGGAAGCAAAGGGTTGCAGCCCTATTGAGTCCTTTTTATCTTAAGCTCCGTTTTTCAAAATGTTGGGTTCCAGGTGACTTACAATTCAATTATGCAAAGAAATTAGGTTTTTCTGACAAACAAATATCGAAAGGTTTTTATTCTTGTGATTTTGATCTTTTTCATGATCAATACTTGGGTAACAAAGAACAAAAGAGCATTACTTTTCCGAAGCGGTTTATTTTTGTTGGACGCTATTATGAGTTCAAAGGGATTAGAGATCTATGGACTGCTTTTATTGAGCTACAGCAGGAAATACCTAATGAATGGGAGTTGTGGTGTTTGGGTGCAGGAGATATAGAGCCTGTAAAGCATGATAAAATAAAACATTTTGGCTTTGTTCAACCCAAAGATCTTCCAGCTTATATTAAAGATACCGGTGTTTTTGTATTACCCAGTCATTTCGAACCATGGGGAGTGGTTGTACATGAATATGCAGCAGCAGGCTTTCCCATTATTTGTTCAGATGAAGTAGGGGCTCGAGTCGCTTTTGTAGAGAATGGAGTAAATGGTTATATTTACCGATCTGGTGATGTAAGCGCATTGAAAGATTGCTTAAAAAACATCATGAATGCTTCCGGTCAGGATTTAATTCAAATGGGAGGCAAGAGTGTTGAAAAAGCAAAAAAGAATACTCCTGATATTTGGGCAGACGCATTGATTAGAATGGCGAACAGTAGACAGTAGACAGTAAATAGCAAATAGTAAATAGTAAATAGTTTTTTGTTAATGGAAACTTCAATCTTTCAACTTTTCAACCTTCCAACTTTTTAACCTTCCAACCAACAACCAATTTGATCCCTTTTAATCAGCCATATTATTCCGGTAATGAAAAGGCAAATATTGCCACAGTAATGGGGACGAAAGTACTTACCGGTGATACCGAAGTGTCGTTACTTTGCGAGCAATTGTTGGAGAAAAAATACAAGTTTAAAAAAGTATTTCTGACCAACTCCTGCACAAATGCTTTGGAAATAGCTGCTATGTTGATGGATATTCAGCCGGGCGATGAAGTTATTCTTCCAAGTTATACATTTGTTTCCACATCGAATGCATTTGCTTTGAGAGGAGCAAAATTGGTGTTTGCAGATAGTAAATCGGATCATCCCAATATTGATGAAGTACAGATAGAGAAACTGATCAACTCCAAAACAAAAGCGATTGTAGTTGTTCACTACGCAGGAGTTGCCTGTAACATGGATGCCATCATTGCCCTTGCAAAAAAAAATGGGATACGTTTAATTGAAGATGCGGCTCAATGTATTGATTCATTCTATAACAAAAGAGCCTTAGGTACTTTAGGGGATATCGCCTGTTTTTCATTTCATGAAACCAAGAACATTCATTGTGGAGAAGGTGGATTTATAGCGATCAATGATGCTTCTTTAATTGAAAGAGCAGATGTGTTGAGGAATAAAGGCACCAATCGTTCTGCTTTTTTTAGTGGACAGGTGAAAAAATATGAATGGGTGGACATTGGTTTATCTGCTATTCCTAGTGCTATTTCTACTGCATTTCTGTATGCTCAATTGCTGGATATAGATAAAGTGCAATTAAAGAGAAAAAAGATCTGGGAGAGATATTTCAGGAATTTAACCGGACTAAATAAGTCTGGTAAAGTTAAATTACCCTTAATACCGGACTATGCATCAAATAACGCGCATATATTTTATTTAATATGCAAGGATAAACAGGAGAGGGATGAGTTAATTCTTTATTTAAAGAAAAATGAGATCCAGGCGGTATTTCATTATCAATCATTGCACCGAAGCCCTTATTATTTGGATAAACATGATGGTCGGGTTCTATCTAATGCTGACTACTACAGTGATTGTTTGCTTCGTTTGCCATTATTTTATGATCTCAGCTTAAAAGAGGTCGATTATATTTCGGAGAAAATAATTGAGTTTTACAAGTAAGTGAAGCTCTCCCCAGCACTCTCCGAAGGAGAGGGGGGGATGATCCTAATTAGCCCTTGCTGGTGTTATCACCTGCAAAGAATGTAGAATTATTGATTCGTAATTCGTTTTTTTCGTACCTATTCGTAATTCGCTGTTCGTAGATAAGCAGATTTCTCCTTTCAGTCGAAATAACATTTAACAATCCCTCAATCCTTAATCCTCAATCCTTAATCCTTAATCCTTAATCCTCAATCCTTAATCCTTAATCCTTAATCCTTAATCCTTAATCCTCAATCCTTAATCCTCAATCCTTAATCCTCAATCCTTAATCCTCAATCCTTAATCCTCAATCCTTAATCCTCAATCCTTAATCCTTAATCCTTAATCCTTAATCCTTAATCCTCAATCCTTAATCCTCAATCCTTAATCCTCAATCCTCAATCCTTAATCCTTAATCCTCAATCCTTAATCCTCAATCCTTAATCCTCAATCTTTAATCCTTAATCCTCAATCCTTAATCCTCAATCCTTAATCCTCAATCCTTAATCCTCAATCCTTAATCCTTAATCCTTAATCCTCAATCCTTAATCCTCAATCCTAAATCCTAAATCCTCAATCCTTAATCATCAATCCTTAATCCTTAATCCTCAATCCTTAATCCTCAATCCTTAATCCTCAATCTTTAATCCTCAATCCTTAATCCTCAATCCTTAATCCTCAATCCTTAATCCTCAATCCTTAATCCTCAATCCTTAATCCTCAATCCCTAATTCCTCATTCCAGCTAACGTATTTTTTTGTAAATTTACTACCATCTTAAAATTATGTGTGGAATTAACGGTTTAGTGGGTATTGCCGATATTGGTATTGCCAAAGAAAAGGTAAATGCCATGAATGAGCGGATGCGTCATCGTGGTCCTGATGATTCAGGTGTATTCGTAGAAGAAAAGATCGCTTTAGGTCACAGGCGACTTTCAATTATTGACCTTTCATCTGCCGGCCATCAACCGATGCGCTCATTTGATGGTCGCTATCAGATCGTTTACAATGGTGAATTGTATAATTTCAAAGAGCTAAAATTTGAATTGCAGAGGGTAGTTGCCGGTTCAGGTCAGCAATCCTATATGTTCCAGACGAACACCGATACAGAAGTTATTATTGCAGCTTATGCCCGCTGGGGAGCCGACTGTGTAAAGCGATTCAACGGAATGTTTGCTTTTGCTATCTGGGATACAATAAATAAAGAATTATTTATTGCCAGAGACCGTTTGGGAATAAAACCATTATACTACTTCTATACGAATGGTGTGTTGGGCTTTTCTTCGGAGATACGATCATTATTGGCTTCTGAATTATTGCCACGTAAATTGGATCAAAATGCCTTGATCGATTATTTACGTTATCAAACTGTACATGCGCCCGATACGATCGTAAAAGGTGTAAAGATGTTAATGCCTGGTCATTACATTGAAATGAAAGGAGAGAGTATCAAGATCAAGAAGTATTGGTCTTTAACAGATAATATCAGTGATGCATCAAAGGGGAAAAGTTATGAGGAAGTATGCAAAGATGTAGAGCATTTGCTTACAAAAGCAGTCGAAAGACGCTTGTTGGCTGATGTGCCCTTTGGTGCCTTTTTATCGGGTGGGATCGATTCGAGCGCTGTAGTGGGTTTAATGAGTAAAGTATCATCCGAAAAAGTAAAAACGTTCTCGGTAACATTTGATGAAAGTGAATTTTCGGAAGCAAAATACGCACAATTAATTGCCAAAAAATTTAATACAGATCACCACGAGATCAAATTAAGCCCGGATGATTTCCTGAAAGATCTGCCCGGAGCTTTAAAAGCAATGGATCATCCGAGTGGAGATGGCCCGAATACTTATATCGTATCGAAAGCAACCAAGAATGCAGGTATTACGATGGCTTTATCCGGCTTGGGAGGCGATGAATTGTTTGCAGGATACGATGTCTTTAAACGCAGTTTAGAACTGAATAAAAAAGCATGGTTGAATACAGTTCCTTTACCATTAAGAAAAGCAGGAGCCGGAGTGTTAGCAAAATCAAAGCCCGGGGTTGCATCCGAAAAGATCGCTGCATTACTAAAGCAGAGAAAGATCAATTTTAATACATTTTACCCCATTTCCCGTCAGGTGTTGATGGACGAGCAGATCCTACAAATTCTAAAAGTAGATGCATTAACTGAAAATAAAGTTCTTGAATTAATATCAAATATTCCAATTACTAAAAACCAGCAGCTAACAACAACAAGCATTGCTGAGATCTCTACCTATATGCAAAATGTATTGTTGAGAGATACTGATCAAATGAGTATGGCACATGCTTTAGAGGTACGTGTCCCATTTATTGATTACACATTGGTGGAATATGTTTTGGGAATTTCTGATCAATATAAAAGTGTTGCCAGTCCCAAAAAGTTATTAGTAGACTCCTTGGGTGATCTGCTACCACGCGAGATCATTGATCGCCCAAAAATGGGCTTTACGCTTCCATGGAAGAATTGGATGAAAAATGAGTTGAAATCTTTCTGTGAGGATAGTTTAACTCGATTAAGTGAGCGGAATGGTTTTCATAAGGATGGCATATTAAAGCTATGGACAGCATTTTTAAATAATGATCCATTGGTTACCTGGTCGAGAATATGGCATTTAGTGATATTGGAATATTGGTTGGAAGAAAACAATGTGGAAGCTTAGTTCATGACAAAAAAGAAAGTACTCATATTCATTGATTGGTATTTGCCGGGCTACAAGGCAGGAGGTCCTATTCAGTCTGTTGCTAATTTGGTTGAACATTTGAAAGATGAATTTGATTTTTCAATCATCACCCGTGACACCGATTATTGTGAAGTAACCCCTTACCCAAGTGTTATTAGTAATGAATGGAATAAATTGCCAAATGGCGTTAATGTTTATTACATTTCTCAGAATGCTTTAACAAGAAGCACCATACGAAATTTGATCAGAAAGACCCATTTTGATATTGTCTATTTGAATGGGATTTATTCTTTATACTTTACGCTTATTCCGCTTTTGTATTTAAGAAAAAAGCATAATGTAAAAGTGATCGTAGCAGCGCGAGGAATGTTGGCTCAAAGTGCATTGAACGTAAAAAGTGCAAAAAAACAATTCTTTTTGCGAGCAATAAAAGTGTTAAAATTGTTTGATAAGGTTATTTTTCATGCTACGAATGATATCGAGAAAAAGGATATTAGAAATGTTTTAGGCGATAAGTTTGAAATAAAAACTGCGGCAAATTTGCCTCAAAAAACGATCCTGTTGAAACTTCCGGTGCGAGAAAAAGTAGTAGGAGATCTGCGCATGGTAAATATCGCCCGAATAGCACCTGAGAAAAATTTATTATTTGCACTTCATGTACTTAAAAGAGTAGTGGTGAATGTACAATTTGACTTCTATGGGCCAATTTATGATCAAAAATACTGGGAAGAGTGTCAGAGAGTAATTGCAGAATTACCTGCAAATGTCAGGGCAACTTATAAAGGAAGTTTGAGTAGTGATCAAGTGCTGTCAACATTGAGCTCCTACCATGTAATGTTTATGCCAACTCAGGGTGAAAATTTCGGACATATAATTCTGCAGTCGCTCATGTCGGGTTGCCCGGTTATAATTAGTGATCAAACACCATGGAAAGGGTTAGTAAAGAAGCAAATCGGATGGGACTTTTCCTTGTCAGATGAGCATTCATTTGTTGATTCGATTAATGCTATCAATGGTTTCGATCAGTCGAATTTTAATACATTGTCTAATCAAGCTTTTCAATTTTCGGAAAAATTTATCAATGATCCGGAAATACTTGAGCAGAACAGATATTTATTTGCTTAGCTTTTTTAAATTTGTGTTATGACCACTACCGATCTCTCTAAATTCAATAATTCCTGGTATGATCCCGGAGCAAATGCTCTGAAGCGATTTACTTGGTATTGTGTAAATGCAGTATGGATCAATTCGGCATTTCCCATTAGTGGAATAAAAGTTGTGTTGCTGCGGATGTTTGGTGCCCGTATTGGAACCGGAGTGGTTATAAAACCGCATGTGAATATTAAATACCCCTGGAAATTAGCTATTGGTGATAATGTGTGGATCGGTGAAAATGTTTGGATCGACAATTTGGCGCAAGTGGTGATCGAAGAAAATGTTTGTATATCGCAAGGAGCATTATTATTGTGTGGTAATCATAATTACAAGAAACCAACATTCGATCTTATAGTTGGAGTAATTAAACTCGAAAAAGGGGTTTGGATCGGAGCGAAGGCTACAGTTTGTCCTGGAGTAACCTGCCATTCTCATGCAGTGTTGGCTGTTGGCTCAGTCGCAACAGCCGCCTTGGAAGCAAACAAGATCTATCAGGGAAATCCGGCACAATTCATCCGAGAACGTAAAATTGAACATGCTTAAAATATCCATCATCACAGTTTGTTATAACAGTGCCGATACGATTGAAAGCACTGTGCAGTCTGTCATTTCTCAAGATCATCCTGATATTGAATATATCATCGTTGATGGAGGATCTACAGATGGTACACTCGCTATTCTCGATAAATATCGTTCCTCATTTTCGAAGTTCATTTCCGAAAAAGATGATGGTATTTATGATGCACTCAATAAAGGAATCGCTTTGACAACAGGTGATATAATCGGTATTTTGCATGCTGACGACTTTTATGAATCCTCCACTATCTTATCGGATGTAATAAAAACGTTTAATGAAAAGGATGTAGACTGTGTGTATGGTGATCTGCAATATGTGGATAGATTGGATACTGCAATAGTCAAGCGTAATTGGGTATCAGGTCATTATAAAAAAGAAAATTTCCTGAAAGGATGGATGCCTCCACATCCTTCTTTTTTTGTTAAGAAAAGTTGTTATGGAAAATTTGGTAATTTCAGTACTCAACTCAAAACTGCTGCCGATTACGAATTAATGCTCCGCTTTTTATTTAAACACAATTGTTCTGTGGCGTATTTGCCAAAAGTACTAGTAAAAATGAGAGTTGGCGGAAAAAGCAATGTGTCCATTATGAACAGAGTGAAAGCCAACCGTGAAGATAAAAGAGCCTGGCAGATGAATGGATTAACCCCGGGAATGTTTACTTTTATTCGGAAACCATTATCTAAAGTCGGACAATTTTTTCATAATAAAATGTAAAAAAATTGGTGGATCAAAAATAGTCAAACAAGAGGCAACCAATAATGTTATTCAGCAGCATCACTTTTCTATTTTACTTCCTGCCGGCATTTCTCTTGCTGTATTATCTCACTCCTGTTAAATTCCGCAATTATAGTTTGCTGTTTAGTAGTATTGTTTTTTACTCATGGGGTGGACCGTTATTTATTTTTGTGATCCTATGTACCACCGCAATTGATTATATATTAGTTAAACAAATTGAAAAAGCCGATAAAAAAGCCCGGAAGAAGCAATTTCTTTATCTGTCATTAGTATTAAACTTAGGTATTCTATTTAGCTTTAAATATTTACAGTTCTTTATAGAGAATCTGAATGCCTTGCTTGGTTGGGTTGATATTACAGGTGTTTCTGTGCCGGATATTGTTTTACCGATCGGTATTTCTTTTTTTACATTTGAATCACTCACCTATGTGATCGATGTTTACAGAGGAGAGCAGCGTACCTTAAGCAGCTTTGGAAATTACCTAACCTATATTTTAATGTTTCCAAAGTTAATTGCCGGTCCCATCATCCCATATAATAAGATCGGTTCACAGATAGAAGCAGAACGTAAGGTGTTGGCTACTGATCGCTTGAAAGGATTCATGCGGTTTATCTTTGGCTTATCCAAAAAGGTTTTGATAGCGAATATATTGGGTGAAACGGTGGATCAAATTTACAAGTACGATCTGGTAAATATGAATACTTCACTTGCCTGGATCGTTTCTATTGCCTATACCATGCAATTGTATTTTGATTTTTCAGGATATAGCGATATGGCCATAGGATTAGGACAAATGCTGGGTTTCAGGATACCGGAAAATTTTAACTTCCCTTACATTTCAAGAAGCATTACTGAATTTTGGAAACGTTGGCATATTTCATTAGGGAACTGGATGAGGAATTATTTATACATTCCATTAGGAGGGAATAGAGCAGGGAAGTATTCAACATATATCAATTTATGGATCGTTTTTCTGATTTCAGGTTTCTGGCACGGTGCCGGCTGGAATTATATTATTTGGGGGGCATTTCATGGCTTTTTTCTTGTAATGGAACGATTGTTTTTGCACAAATACTTGAAGAATGGAGTAGGGCTTTTGTATGTATTTTTTGTCGCCAATATAGGATGGGTGTTTTTTAAGAATGAAGATTTGAATACTGCATTCCAAATACTTCAACACATGTTCTCTTTTCAATTTACAAACAGTTTTTCATTAGAGCCAAGGTTTGTATTTGTGCTGTTACTTGCTCTCATATTCGCATTTATGGGAGCATTAAAACCGGTAGAAGAACAAATTCAAAATGAGGATCTTTTGTTTTTTAAAAATGGATTCCGTTTAGCGACTGTTTATGCGATTTGCGTGGTTTGTTTTTTATTGAGTGCTTCTTACTTATTGGCAGAAGGGTTTAATCCATTTATATATTTCAGGTTTTAATGAAAGGCAGGACATACAACATATTATTTTTTGTACTAGCCATATTATTGGTGCTGCATTTCCTTTTTTATCCCTTGAGCATTATTAAGGACTCGCCTTTAAATGGCTCTTTTCATGTTCCTGAAAAACAAAATTTTACCATTCCAGATTATCTATCGAAGCGCTATCAGGATTCTATGGAGGTATTTTTGAAATATAATTTCGGACTTTTCCCCGGACTGACACGTGTGCATAATCAGGTGGAGTATTCATTTTTTGATGAGATACATGTGTATGATGTCCATAAAGGAAAGGATGGTTATTTGCACCGTTATGTGCCTGGATATTTTGAAGGCAAACAATTTGATAATTATTCCCTCAACCATTATTTAGATCTGTTAAATCGATTTGCGGATTCCTTAAAGGCAAGTGGGAAGGTGGTTGTCTGGGTAATTGCTCCTGATAAATCATTAGTTTATAAGGAAACTTTACCCTCAGAAATAACATATAAAGAACCTATAAATCTATATTATGAAAGTTTTAAAAATGGACTTCGTTCTAGAAAATCCTCTTTCATCGATTTCAATGAGTTAGCGATAAAAGAGAAAGACAAATATCCTTTCCCAGTTTGCAATAAAGGGGGTATTCATTGGACCCAGGCTTATTCGGCCCGTTGTTATGACTCATTATGTAAATATATTAGTCAGCTTGTCGGAACAGAGATAGAGCACAAGATCAATTACTATATGACAGGAACCGTTTGGGGACCTGATTATGATATTGAGAATGTGGCTAATTTATTGATCCCACTTGAACGTGACGATAGTTGCTATTTGGCTGATGTAAGTGCTGTTAAAACAGCAAAGAATAAAAAGATCCTACTGGTTGGAGATAGTTTCTGTCATGCATGGATGTGGAATAAATTTTTCGAAAAGGATTTTCATCCTGGTTCAGAATTCTGGTATTACAACAGAGACGCTTCTCTTTTGGATAATAAAACGATAGCCAGGAATTCTGAGAATAAAACTATTAGGGAATACATTTCAAAATTTGATGTGTTTGTGATCACCTACTCAGCTGCGAATGCAAACATGCTTGATTATGGCTTCTTGAAAGATGTTTTTGGGGAGTAGTATTTTGTAGAGTTGTTGAATAATAGAGATTAGTAGTTTAAACTACCCAAATTCAGAATTCTTCCTGCCTTGTTCCTCAACACCTCCCTCCCGTCAGGCAGGCTCGAACTGATATCAATAATTCGATATTCCTAAATCACCTAAACTTTAACTACCCAAATTTGTGATTCGTTTATTTCGTATTGATTCGTAATTCGATACACGTATTTCGTAGCTCTACAATAAAAAAGCCCCTTCATTAGAAGAGGCTCTCTTTTAGAACTTAGCACGTATCTTACGTTTTTTGTACTTGCTTCTTTTGAAGACACTGCCATATTTGGACTTGTAAAATGAACTTTTACCTCTTAAAACATACGAGTAGTATACTGAAGTAGAAAGGTAGGAATCGTTATGTGATGGGTCACCTCTCTTTTTCCCGGGAGCATAATTAGAGGCAACAGGATAATCTCCAGTTAATTCATCTCTTCTGTTAGCTAATTCTATTGCCAACTCGCTAGATAATGTACTTGGATCTGCATAAACAGTACTAACATCATCCAAATAATCGGTGAATGTAGTCCTCCAATTGAATTCCCAACCAATACGATGGCGTTTTTCAAGTGTAAATAACAAACCTATACCAGCTGGAATAGAAAGTCCCATTTTTTTGTAGGCAACACCTTCTGTTTGTAGAGGTTGTAATGCTACCCATTGTCCCTGGTACTGTGTTTTGGGATTATGATAGTAACCACCTACACCGGCAAAAGCATACATTTTGAAGTCGTTGCGGTAACGATACGTTCTTCCAAGATCCGGTATTTCGTAGAAAAATACTTGTGCTTGAAGATCTAGTTCAATTAGATCATTTCTAAATGATAAATTTCTACCGGCTCTACCACGATTTGTAGAAGCATTATCAGCTCCTTGAATACGTACCCAGTTTAATCCTAAACGACCGGAGATCAAAGGAGTAAACTTGTAACGGGCAAAACCGCCAACAGTAAATTGGGTTTTGTTCAATTTCATATCCATTACGAAATCTCTACGTGTACCCGCTTTACCACCAATTTCTCCTAAATAGTTGGAGGCACCTACCTGTGCTCCAAAATCCCAATTATATTGAGCACTCGCTAATCCAACAAAAAAAGTTGAAATAATTATGGATAATACAATTTTACGCATGACTGCAAATATATAAAATACCAATGAAATACAAAAAATATATTCCTAAATTCGTACCGTTATTATAACAAAAATAGAAAAAAAAATAAAATGAGCAATAAGATCACTGAACTTTTTGGAATAAAATACCCTATTATTCAAGGTGGTATGATCTGGTGCAGTGGGTGGGAGTTAGCTTCAGCCGTATCTAATGCAGGTGGTTTAGGGCTTATAGGAAGCGGTAGTATGTACCCGGAAGTGTTTTTAGAGCATGTAAGAAAATGTAAAAAAGCTACTGATAAGCCATTTGGAGTAAATATCCCTCTTCTTTACCCTAATGTGGAAGAACATATTAAAACCATTTTAGACGAAGGCGTTAAGATCGTTTTTACTTCAGCAGGAAATCCTGCTACATGGACAAAAAAGCTTAAAGAAAACGGAATCACAGTCGTGCATGTGATCGCAAATACAAAATTTGCTTTGAAAGCACAAGATGCAGGCGTAGATGCCATTGTAGCGGAAGGTTTTGAAGCTGGTGGGCATAACGGCCGTGAAGAAACAACAACGATGTGTTTGATCCCGATGATCAGAAAAACGGTGAATATTCCGGTTATTGCTGCAGGTGGTATAGGTACCGGAAGAGGGATGTTAGCCGCAATGGCTTTGGGAGCGGATGGGGTTCAAATTGGTAGCCGTTTTGTTGCTTCTACTGAATCTTCGGCCAACGATCATTTTAAACAAGCCGTGATCAATGCTGTTGAAGGGGATACTAAATTGATGTTGAAACAAGTTACTCCAGTTCGTTTATTAAAAAATAAATTTTTTGACGAAGTATTTCAGGCCGAAGCCAAAGGTGCCTCTGTGGAGGAATTGACACAGTTGTTAGGTAGAGGCAGGGCTAAAAAAGGGATGTTTGAAGGCGATCTGAATGAAGGCGAATTGGAGATCGGGCAAGTTTCTGCTTTAATAAAAGAGATCAAACCGGCAGCACAGATCATTGAAGAGATTATAGCCGAATACCAATTAGCAAAAGAAGAATTAACTAAAGGATTTTAACGAAGATATGATCGATTTTGAAAGATTTGAATTGCCCAATGGGCTAAAAGTAATTGTTCATCAGGATAATTCTACACCGCTGGCGTGTATTAATATTCTATACAATGTAGGCGCTAGGGACGAGGCTCCTGAACAAACCGGCTTTGCCCATCTATTCGAACATTTGATGTTTGGCGGATCGGTAAATATTCCCAATTATGATGAGCCGCTTCAACGAGTAGGAGGAGAGAACAATGCATTTACTACAAATGATATAACCAATTATTATTTAACGCTTCCGGCAGAAAATCTGGAAACAGGTTTTTGGTTGGAAAGTGATCGGATGCTTAGTCTGGCATTTTCCGAAAAAAGTTTGGAGGTTCAACGGAATGTGGTAATCGAAGAATTCAAACAACGCTACTTAAATCAGCCTTACGGTGATGTATGGTTGTTGCTTCGACCGATGGCTTATAAAGTTCACCCTTATCGCTGGGATACGATCGGTAAAGAGATCGCTCATATCGAAAATGCCAAAATACAGGATGTGAAAAATTTCTTTCAACGCTTTTATTGTCCTAACAATGCCATTATGGTAGTAGCAGGGAATGTTGAGTTGGAAGAAGTGAAAGTGCTTGCTGAAAAGTATTTCGCTCCAATCCCTAAAGGTCCCGACAATAAAAGAAATTTACCTGTAGAGCCGGCACAACAAGAGGCCCGATCGCTTACCGTTGAGCGTGATGTACCTGTTGATGCGATCTATAAAGCTTATCATATGTGTTCCCGTTACGACAAAGAATATTATGCTGTCGACCTGATCTCTGATGTTTTGTCGAGAGGCAATTCCTCCCGTTTATACAATGTACTTGTAAAGGACAAACAATTGTTCAGTGATATTCATGCCTATGTAATGGGTGATTTTGATAAAGGCTTGTTTGTGATCTCCGGTAAATTAGTAGCCGGGGTAGATATGAAAACAGCTGAGGCTGCTATTGCTGTTGAATTAAATAAAATCAAGACCGAACCTGTAAGTGCGGATGAATTGACCAAAGTAAAAAACAAAATGGAATCATCGCATACATTTGGAGAGGTGGATGTGTTAAACAAGGCTACCAATTTAGCGATCTCCGAATTATTAGGCGATGCCAATTTTATCAATAAAGAAGTGGAAAAGTATTTGGCGGTTACTCAAGAAGAAATGATGACACAAGCCAATCAAATCTTTAGAGACGAAAATTGCTCTACGCTTTATTATATGTCCAAAAAGAAATAAATAACAATAAAAAAGGGGCTTCAAAAGCCCCTTTTTTATTACATCTCCGGTAAGGTATATTTTCTTCCGGCATTCTCTTTTTTCAAATATTCCATCAATGGGGCAAAGTAATCCAGCATTGCTTTGGCGCTTAGATCACTACCTGTTTTTTCTTTTAAAAGTTTTCTCCAATCAGCACTAGCTCCCGGCTTCATGATCTCTGCAATGAACTTTCCAACTTCCTTATTACCATAATAATTGGTGGCATGCGGATCTTGATGTAAAATATTTTTTGAAATATGATCATGAACTTGAAATAATAAAACAAAGGAAAGTGCATAATCATAGTATTGCGCAGCATCATCATTGATATGTGTTTTAGTGGCTGCATCGCAATATTCTTCTCCACGTTCTTTACTAGGTGCAATTCCCTGATATTTTGCAGCCAGTTCCCACCAGCGTTTATTGAACTGGTCAATAGGCAAGTTGTTAGAGTAAAGATCATGCTCAAACATGCTCATGGTGCCTGTACTGAAAGGGATGAACACAACATAATTCAATGCTTCCTTTAACAGGGATTTCATCTCATCGGTCTTTGTTCCTTTGGGAATAAGATCAAGATTTTCCATGAATGGTTTTTGCATAGCAGCCATTCCCATCATACTTCCCAGTGCCTCGTGATATGCTCTATTAGCACCTTCTCTTAATAGAACAGGAACATCCGGATTGCTGTAGGATAAATAATAATAAATATGTCCTAATTCATGGTGTGAGGTTTCATACCATTCACTATTCGGGATCACACTCATCAATGATCTTACATCCTGGTCGTAGTCCATATGCCAAGCTGATGCATGGTTGTTCTTTTTGTACTTGGCATCTGCCGGAGCCGGATATAGATCCGATTTTTTCCAGAATGATTTTGGTAACTCAGGGAAACCTAAACTCACATAAAAACGTTCTCCTTGTTTTACGATCCATTCCGCATCTTTTGTTTTTAATGCACTGTCTAAGTTAATGCCTTCAACCTCTACCAAACTACTCCAATCTTGTCCCCAGCGGTTAGGTAACCAATGGGCAGGAATAAGATCCGGTACATTTTTCTCTCCATATTTTTTTGCAAGTTCGTAGCGTGCATAGGTATGCAGCTCTCTGAATAATGGATACAGTTCTTTGTTGAATTTTTGCAACATATCGATCATCTCTTGTGTGCTCATTCCATAGTCAGAAACCTGATATTCAAAATAATCTTTATAGCCTAAACCTTGAACGGTTTTGTTTCTTAAATCACGAAGTCCTGCTAAGCCTGTTTTCAGTCCTTTACCAACTTCTTTACTCGATTCCCATGCTTTCATGCGTTTGCCCATGTTTTTTTCATGAGCCAGGATTGCATCGATATCATTGGTTGAAACCGATTTACCATCTATTTTAAAGTCGAATCCGAACAATTTTTCCGATTGTTCTGTTTCGGCTTTTATTCTTGTTTTTACCAGATCTTGTAATGTCTCAGGATTGTTGGCTGCTTTGTATAAAACGGCTTTTAACTGTTTTACTTGAATAGGCGTTAATTTATCCTGTTGTTTTAGGAATTTTGTAGCCATTTCAATGTTGGCTGTACTACCCGTGAATTTTGCTAACTCTTCCTGTGCTTTATTATTGGCAACAGCATTGGTAGAATCACCTTCCACTATACGAATTTGAGTTAACCAGGACGCCTCGTTGGCAATGATATTGATCTCCTGATATTTTTTGTTGTAATCGGTTAGAAATGCGGTGACGCTATCCTGGATCGCTTTGTTTTCATTGTCCTCGTGTTCTTTATCATTTCCACACGCAAAGAGTGTTATGACACCTGCTAACAATAATATGCTCTTTTTCATTTTATTTATTTTTTGATAGGATAGCAAATGTAGTAAAAAACTTATCTTTGCTGATATGTCTGCTACAAATCAAAAGGTTATCATTGTCGGCCCGGCTTTTCCCCTGCGTGGAGGAATAGCCAATTTCAATGAAGCCTTATGCAGAGCGATGGGGAAAGCGGGGAAAGACAGTAAGATCATTTCGTTCTCTCTGCAATATCCTAATTTTTTGTTTCCGGGTAAAACACAGTTTGATTCAGGAAAAGGTCCTCAGGATATAGCTATTGAAACACGCATCAATTCCATTAATCCATTTACTTGGTGGAGTGTAGCCCGCAAAATAAAAAAAGAAAAACCGGACTATATCATTATTCGTTATTGGCTTCCTTTCATGGGACCTTGTCTTGGAACAATAGCTCGATTGGTAAGGCGGGGAACAAACATAAAAGTGATCGCTATAACCGATAATGTTATTCCTCACGAAAAAAGAATAGGTGATTCTCTTTTTACAAAATATTTTGTTCGATCCTGTCATGGATTTGTCGCCATGTCGCAGGCCGTGCTGGATGATCTGAATGTTTTTACAAATTCCTCCAACAAAGCCTTTTTACCACATCCTATCTATGATATATTTGGAGATAAACAGGAGCAGATGTCTTCACTTAGACATTTAAACCTGGATTTAGATAAAAAGTATATCCTCTTTTTTGGTTTTATAAGAAAATACAAAGGACTTGATCTTTTGCTGGAAGCAATGGCCGATGAGCGGATAAAACAGCTGGGAGTTAAGTTAATTGTGGCAGGGGAATTTTATGAGGATCCGGAGCCTTATAAGCAGTTGATTGAAAATAAATGTATTTCGGACCGTGTAATTCTAAGGACTGAATATATTGAATCGGAAGAGGTGAAATATTATTTCTCAGCAGCCAATATTGTCGCTCAGCCTTATCGAACGGCTACCCAAAGTGGAGTCACCCAGGTTGCCTATCATTTCGAAAAGCCAATGTTAGTAACCAATGTTGGAGGATTGCCCGAGATCGTGCCTCATAACAAGGTGGGGTATGTAACAGCGATTGATCCGGTAGCTATCGCTGATGCCATTGTAGACTATTTTTCTAATAACAGAGAAGAATTGTTCACTCAAAACACCATTGCTGAAAAGAAACGCTTCGAATGGCGCACTTTCGTAGATGGGGTGGATCAACTCTTTAAAAAGATCAATTCTTAAGGGTTATTATTCTTGGCTTACTTTTTGAAAGCTGCTACCTGTATTTTTCGTACTTTTGCCAGTGATCTGACGGGTATGAATTTCATTGTAACTTTTCATTCAATTAGCGTTATATCAAAAAATGCAGTTTATGAATTTTAGAACAATATTAATAGTAGCGGTGTTCATTTCAACAATGGTTGTAAATGCACAGGAAGCACCCAACAAAACCGATGCTTCAGGGAAAAAGCAAGGGCATTGGATCAAATTAGACCAGAATAAAAAGAAGGTCTATGATGGCAATTTTGTTAACGATAAGCCTGTAGGGAAATTTACTTATTACTACGATACAGGTGTTCCAAGAGCAGAAATGAACTTTTATAAGAATGGGACCGTTTCTTATGCAAAGCTATACCATCCGGGTGGTAAGTTAATGGCGCAAGGGAAGTATGTAAATGAAAAGAAAGATAGTCTCTGGAAGTTTTTTGATGAGGAAGAGGTGATCATTTCGGAGGAGAATTATTCAAATGGTCAGAAAAATGGTATTTCAAAGGTGTATTATAGAAATGGTCAGGTTTCTGAGATCCGCACATGGAAAAATGGAGTACAGGATGGTCCGGTTACTAAATACTTTGAGAGTGGAACGATCAAATATAAAGGACAGTTTATTGCGGGGAAATTAGAAGGAAAAGTGACCTATTATCATGCTTCCGGAAAAGTAGATGCGGAAGGGATCTATAAGAATGATCTGAAAGATGGAGAATGGAAATATTATTATGAAGAAGGAAAGATAAAGCGGGTAGATAAATATGTGAATGGTAGAATGATCGGAGAGGATAAGAATATTATCCCGAAAGAGCAGCAGGATAAAGAGAAGAAAATGTATGAACAATTTGAATTGAAGGATCCTTATAGTGAAGGATATAACGGAGAATAATGAGTAAAAAAGGAAAAGTTTTATTAGCAATGAGCGGTGGTATCGATAGTTCCATCGCTGCTTTGTTATTGCATGAACAAGGATATGAAGTAGTCGGCATCACCATGAAGACATGGGATTATGCCTCCTCCGGTGGATCGTCAAAAGAAACCGGTTGTTGCAGTTTGGATTCAATCAACGATGCCAGAATGCTTGCCGTTAATTTAGGCTTTCCTCATTATATATTGGATATACGTAATGAATTTGGGAATTATATCATTGATAATTTCGTAGATGAATATTTAGCGGGCAGAACTCCTAATCCATGTGTATTGTGTAATACGCATATTAAGTGGGAAGCTTTATTAAAGCGTGCCGACATGCTGGATTGCGAGTTTATTGCAACCGGACATTATGCACGTATTCGTCAAGAGAATGATCGTTATGTTATTTCCAAAGGATTGGATACGAATAAAGACCAATCGTATGTGCTTTGGGGTTTAACACAAGAGAGCTTGAAACGAACATTATTTCCACTTCAGAATTTCAGAAAATCAGAGATCAAACAAATGGCGATCGATAATGGATATGTTGATCTGGCAACAAAAAGCGAAAGCTATGAGATCTGCTTTGTCCCTGATAACGATTATCGTGGTTTCTTGAAGCGAAAAGTGGATGGACTGGAACAAAAAGTGGATGGAGGAAATTTTGTTGATCGCACCGGAAAAGTATTAGGGAAGCATCATGGTTATCCATTTTATACCATAGGTCAAAGAAAAGGATTGGAAATAGCTGTAGGAGAGCCACTACATGTGTTGGAGATCATTCCTGAGTCGAATACTGTTGTATTAGGCACTAAAGAAGATCTGGAGCAACAACAAATGACTGTAGGTAAGTATAATTTGATCAAATACGCTACGCTGCCTGATAATTTCGAAGCACTGACCAAGATCAGATATAAAGATCCAGGTACGATGGCAAGCATTAAGCATGTGGGAGATAAATTGGATGTATTATTTCACAATCCTGTTTCAGCCATTGCTCCGGGTCAGTCTGCTGTATTCTATGAAGGAGATGATCTAGTAGGTGGTGGCATCATTGAACGAAAAAGGATCGAGTTATAGAAAGTCTTTTTTTCGTTTGTTTCTGAATCGTTTTATGTAAAAGATACTTACAGCGATCATGCCCATTACAAAAGGGATCCCGGCATAATTTTTTAGCTCTTCATGGTGAAAGAATTCACACAACATCCAATAAGAATTGGCTGTGATCCACATGCAGATAGCCAAATTGATCCAGAATTCATCTGATTTTTCCTGCCATGTTTTTATAGCTATAATTATGGCAATAAGCACTGTTGGAATGATCATGGTTATTCCCATGATCTTCCATTGCATCATCCAGCAGGTGTCCTTTAACAACCACAGGGGAATATGCAGGTTTTCATAATGCCTAATTTTGCCAGTCATGTGTGACCCCGAGAGGATTCGAACCTCCAACCAACAGAACCGGAATCTGTCATTCTATCCAGTTGAACTACGGAGCCAATAGGATGCAAATATAACTATTAAATCAATGCTTGTTTTTTTTAGAACAAATTGCAATAAAAACAGTATTTTTATGTTTATAAAAGCGGAACGAACGAACCTATTATGAGAGTTTATATTATTACTTTTTTATTATTTATTTCATTCATTACAAAAGCGCAGAACGTACCTATAGGAGGTTGGGAAGATCATCTTTCTTACAAAAGCGCAATTTCGGTGGCAGAGGGGGCTGGCAAGGTATATTGTGCTACACAAAGTGGTTTTTTTATTTATAAGAAATCAGACAATTCCATGGAACGCTTGTCAAAAGTGAATGGGCTTTCTGATGTAGAGGTGAATAACGTCAATTTCAATCCTTATAATAATAAAGCTATTCTAATATACAAGAATTCAAATCTTGATATTATTGATAACAGTGGAGCTATTACAAATATTCCCGATATCAAAAGGAAGAATATTGTTGGAAACAAATCGATCAATAATGTTTACTTCATTAATCAATATGCTTATTTGGCCTGTGGTTTTGGAATAGTAGTACTGGACATGGACCGGAATGAGATCAAGGATACATATTATATTGGCTTTAATGGCGCTTATGTAAATGTGAAAGATATTACATCTGATGGCACAAATTTTTATGCTGCTACAACTACAACAATTTATAAAGCTCCTATGAATGCAGCTAATTTGGCTGATTTTACGAATTGGTCAATAATGCCAGGCTTACCAACTGGTGTTTTTAATGCTATTGCATCAATCAATGGAAATGTGATCTTAAATTATTCTAAGCAGCAAACAAGTAATGTCGGATACGCTGATACGCTTTATAAATATGATGGAGTTACATTATCTTATTTTGGTACACCTGGAGGATATATTGTAAACTCAATCAAGAATACAAATAGTAATCTGGTTATCACTTTTGAAGGTGCTGTATCTACCTATGATCAAAACTTGAACGGGAACGGATATTTTTCTGGTTATTTCTCGGATATAACACGTGCAAAATCGGCCGTAAAGGATGCTCAAAATAATTTATGGATAGCAGATACCAAATATGGTCTGGTGTCATTTACGTCATCCGGATATTCTTACCGCTATCCGAATGGACCGGCTAGTGGCAATTTAAATGGAATGGCATTGCGCGAAGGAAATCTTGTTGTTGCTCCAGGTAGTAATTTGAGTGGGAATTCCTACATAAGAGATGGTATCTATGTTTTTAGCAATAATACCTGGTCGAATATAAGAGGAGATTATTCTGGTATTGTTAACCTCGATACAGTTTATGATCTTGTAAATGTGATGATCGATAAGAATAATTCGAATCACTTTTTTGCATCTTCCTGGGGGTTAGGTGCTGTTGAGTTTTTAAATGGAGCACCAGTTTCCATTTACAACGAATCAAATAGTAGTTTGCAAGGATTAGGTTTTCCAAACTTTGATCCTATTTGGGTACAAGGGATGGCACAAGATGAAAGCAATAATTTTTGGTTTACGAACAATCAGGCACACGATATTTTATCTGTAAAAAAAGCAAATGGACAATGGCAAAGTCATGATTTTTCATCTGTGTTAGGGTCTTCTGTTGTTATTTCAAACCTGATTATTGATAAAAATGGACAAAAATGGGCTGTGTTACCTTTTCCTTCGAGTGGGATTTTAGTTTACAAAGGTGGACCAACATCTTCTCCCAATAGTTCAAATACTAAAAAACTTTCTACGCTAGTAGGAAATGGAGGTTTGCCTAGTTCAACTGTGTTTTGCTTGAAAGAAGATCTGGATGGTGAAATTTGGGTAGGAACAGATAAAGGTATCGCTGTTTTTTATTCTCCTGAAAATGTTTTCTCTACTCAGAATTTTGATGCACAACAGATCTTAATTGAGCAAGATGGTTATGTTCAAATATTATTAGAAACAGAATCCATTCAGGATATAGCTGTTGATGCAGCTAACAGAAAATGGATAGCTACAGCCAACTCGGGTGTGTTCTTAGTTTCTGCTGATGGAACACAACAGATCTATCATTTTGATGAAAGCAATAGTCCGCTTTATAGCAACAATGTCCGTAAGATCGTTATAAATGATGCTACAGGGGAAGTTTATTTTGGTACCTCCAAAGGGATCCTTTCTTTTAGAGGAACTGCCACTGAATCGTTTGAAACATTTACGGATGTGTATGCTTTCCCAAATCCTGTACGTCCGGGATACGAAGGGCCAATTGCAATAAAAGGCCTTGTAAACAACTCAACAATCAAGATCACTGATATAAGTGGAACTCTTGTTTATGAAATGAAATCGGAGGGTGGACAAGCTTTATGGTATGGAAAGAATTTTGAAGGAACGAAAGTGAGTAGCGGTGTATACATGGTATTTGGAACCAACGAAGACGGATCTCAAAAAATGGTTACCAAAATATTGGTTGTTAATTAACATTTCCTACTGTCTATGTTATGCAAAACAACCGGAATCGTTCTACATTCAACTAATTATTCAGAGTCGAGTTTGATCGTAAAGATCTATACCCGTAATTACGGGTTAAGATCGTTTATCGTAAGTGGGGTCAGAAGTAAAAAATCGAAAAACAAAGCCAACCTTTTTCAACCTCTAACTATTGTTGATCTTATTTTTACAAACAATGAGCGGAGTAATCTACACCGGCTTTCAGAGATAACAGTTGCGAATCCTTTTCATGAGATCCCTTACAACTTTGTTAAAAGTTCGATTGCAATGTTGCTTAATGAAGTGCTTTACAAAGCACTGAAAGAGGAGCATCAGGATGAGGATATGTTTGATTTTATTGTTAGTTCGTTAATGATATTAGATCTTAAAACAGAAAACTGCTCCAACTTTCATGTGTTCTTTATCCTACAGCTTACCCGTTACCTTGGATTTTATCCGCAAGGAGAATATAGTCCTGATTCCAGTATTTTTGATCTTCAGGATGGCCGCTTTGTAAATTATATCCCCAAACATTCCTTTTACTTATCTGCTTCAAAAAGTCTGTTAATAGATCAGTTCATTAAGTCGAGCTATGAGTCGATACATGCACTTGCGATCAATAGAGCAGAGCGAAAACAGTTATTGCAATCCTTGATTCTTTTCTATCAGTTGCATATAAATGGATTTGGCGAAATTAAATCAGTAGAAGTATTGGAAGAGGTGTTGAGCTGATCGCTGTTTTTATCTTACATTTGAATAAATAATAAACCCATATGAAATCATATACTTCCTTACAAAAATTAGTAGAGATCGACTCCCCAACCGGATATACCGAGAATGCTTGTAATTATATCTTCAATCTATTAAAAAGCTATGGCTACAAGCCTGAGTTTACAAATAAAGGTGCCGTGAAATGTGCATTGGGTAAAAATCCTACACTTGCTATCGCAGCTCATGTTGATACCTTGGGGGCGATTGTTTCTGGTGTCAAAAGCAATGGAACACTTGCATTTTCCAATTTGGGTGGTCTTCAGTTAATGAGTGCGGAAGGTGAATATGTGAAAGTTATTACCATGAAGGGGAAAGTATATACGGGAACACTATTGCTGAACAATCCCTCATCACATGCTAATAATGTTCGGGAGGAGATGAAGCGAAACTATGATACCATGCATATCCGATTAGATGAAGAAGTATATTCCAAGAAAGATGTGGAGAAACTAGGTATCAATACAGGTGATTTTATCTGCTTCGAACCCCGTTATAGAGAATATGACAATGGCTTCATTAAATCCCGTTTCATGGATAATAAAGCGGGATGTTATGTTTTATTTGAGTTAGCAAGAAGATTAAAAGAAAAAAAACAGGAAGTGCCGGTGGAATTATTTTTTTCTAACTATGAAGAAGTAGGACATGGCGGAACAGTTGGCTATGCCGATTCGATTCAAGAACTATTGGTAATAGATATGGGGGTGTTGGGTGATGCTTGTGAAGGAAATGAAGTGAGTTGCTCCATTTGTGTAAAAGATTCTTCCGGTCCTTATGATTTTAATTTTAGAAAAAAGTTAGTTGAATTAGCTGATAAGAATAAGATTCCTTACAAACTGGATGTTTATCCGCATTATGGTTCAGACGGTTCTGCTGCTTTACGTGCTGGTAAAAACTTTAGAGTTGCACTTATCGGTCCGGGTGTAGCAGCCTCACATGGAGTAGAACGAACTCATAAAAAAGGAATTGAAGCTACGATCGATCTTTGTTTGTCATACATCAAATATTCATTCAAATAGATGCGGAAATACCTCTTATTGTTTTTAATATTTGTATCTACATTTGCTTGTAAGAGCTTTGGGCAGTCTGTTGAAGAGCTTTTGCAGCAGGGGATAGAGTTGACTATCAAAAAGCAATATGAAGAAGCATTAAGTAAATTTGATAAGTGCATAAAAAAGGACGCTAAGAATGCCGATGCATATTATAACAGAGCAATTGTGTATGCATCAACAGGTAAAATAGAAGAAGCCTTGCAAGATTATTCTACCGTTGTTGAGATAAATCCGAAATACACAGCAGCTTTCATCAACAGAGCTGCCATTCATAGTGCTAATAGTGATTATAAAAGTGCTTTATCCGATTTGAATAAAGCAATTGAACTATCGCCCGGTGTCCCTGAAGCATATAATAATAGAGGTTATACCTATAGTTTGCAAAACAAACATGTGGAAGCACTTAAAGATTATGAAAAGGCAATAAGTCTCAGCCCTAAATATGTCAGAGCGTATATTAATAAGTCGGTATCATTAAGTGCTATGGGAGAAAAAAAGGCGGCAATAGATGTGCTTACAAAATTGATAAGCCTTGTTCCCGATGCCCCTGAAGCATATTTTAATAGAGCGACTGAATACAAAGAACTGCGTGAATATGATCTTGCCTTAGCCGATTTTGATAAAGGTTTGTCTTTAAATCCAAACGACTCGAAAGCGTACCTCAACAGAAGCTTCTTAAAAGATGACATGGGAGATGATATAGGAGCCATTGAAGATTGTAGAAAAGGAATAAAACTTGACCCAAATGATCCTGAATTATATTATGCAAGAGCACGTGCAGAATATGATCTCCCTAATTATTTGTCGGTTGTGGATGATTGTAATAAAGCGATCGAACTGAATTCTTCCTATTACGAAGCATATATTCTTCGTGGTAATGCATACGACTATTTGCTAAAGTATGAACAAGCATTGATGGATTATAGTAAGGCGATCGATCTACAGCCCAAGGAGGTCGAACCTTATATACAACGATCCATTGCCCGATTTTCGAAAAATGATCATGTTGGTGCTTTGTCTGACATTAATAAAGCATTAATGCTTAAACCCGGGAATGTGTCTCTTATCAAGAAAAGGGCAGATATTTATGTTTACATGAAGAGATACAAAGAAGCGATAGATGATATTTCGGAATGTATTAAAGTACAACCCGATTCATCCTTTAACTTTTATTACAGAGGTGTTCTGAAGGACTCCCTAGGTGATAAGGCAGGCGCTTGCAGTGATATGCAGGAGGCAATGAACAGAAGATCTATGGAGGCATTTTTTTATATTAAAGAAAACTGTAAAGCACTTACTGAAACAAAAATATTTAAAGGGATCGATCTGGAATACGAAGGATTGCAATTTGAGCAAAAAGGCAATTTAAAGGGTGCAATTGAAAAATATACTGAGGCCATTAAGATGATCCCTGATTCTTCACATGTATATTACAATAGAGGAAAGGCGAAGCGAGGCTTGTTGGATTATGAAGGAGCTATCGAGGATTATAATAAAGCAATTCAATTAAATCCGGCATTTAAAGAAGCTATCGTGTCTCTTGCTGTTGCTAAAACCTTTTTAGGTGATAGGGAAGGGGCGATCGCTGATTATGACCGGTGTACTGCTTTGTTTCCTACTTATGCAATGCCCTACTATAACAGAGGTGGACTTTATTTGGAAGGGAAAAAACATGAATTAGCTTTGGCTGATTTCAAATCGGCTGTTGAGTTAGATCCCAAATATTTAAAAGCAATTATGGCGTATGCCGATTTATTGGCTTATCTTGGTAAAAAAGATCAGGCTTGCATCTATTATCTGAAAGCTGAAAAATTAGGAGATGGTGCCGCCATCAGCAAGCGATTGTTTAATTGTAAATAGAAATAACATGAAATATATTTTCGTTTTATTGTTCATCATTCCTGCTTTTTCAATGGCACAGCAAAATAGTAAAGTGCTCACCAATGCAGAACCATCTTACCCAAAGGGTGATAATGAATTGTACACGTATATGTATTATAATTTAAAGTTCACGGAAGAGGCCAAGCAAAAGAATGTGGAAGGGGAAGTAACCTTGAGCTTTGATGTAAAAACGGATAGTACCACAACCAATATATTAGTAATTAGTGGTGTTGGTTATGGTGTAGATGAAGAAATCAAAAGGATTATTTCTACACTCAAGTTCTCTCCCGGAGTACAGAATGGGATCCCTGTAAAGATGAATACAATGTATACCTTTCCAATAAAAGCTCATTAAGATGAACGTTTTGATCGTACATGCACATCACGAGCCGGCATCTTTTAATTCGGCTTTAAAAAACAAAGCCCTTGATCATTTCAAATCAAAGGGATACGAAGTAAAGGTTTCAGATCTGTATAAGATGAACTTTAAAGCAGTTTCTGATGCTTCTGATTTTAAAGAATTAAGTAATCCGGATTATCTTAAATATCAGGCAGAGCAAACAAATGCCAGTAAGGATATGCTTTTTTCAGAGGATATAACTGCTGAAATGGAGAAACTCCTTTGGGCCGACCTGATCATTTTTAATTTTCCACTTTGGTGGTTTTCTGTTCCGGCTATTTTAAAAGGATGGGTGGACAGAGTATTTGCCATGGGATTTGCTTATGGAGGAGGGAAAGGAGTTTATGATACTGGAGTGTTCAAAGGGAAAAAAGGCATGCTGTGTATTACAACAGGTGGACCGGAGGCAACTTATTTAGAAGGTGGTAGAAATGGAAATATCGATAAAGTATTGTTTCACATCAATCATGGGATGCTCTACTTTACAGGTATGGATGTAATTCCTCCTTTTATCGCATATGCTGTTGCTAGACTAACAGATGAAGAAAGGAAAGTTATACTAGAGCAATATGAAAATTATTTAAGTAACCTGAATACTATTAAGCCTATTACATTCTAATGTCATTAAGACTTTTTTTCCTCTTTTTTGTTTTTTCATGTGCATGTTATGCATCAACCGATCATTTTTTCAGAGGAAGAGATTCAACGAATATTTATCAGAAGATCGATACCAATTATATAGAGAATTATAAAGATCTTTTAAATGCGAAGTTAATAGCAGTTGTTCGTACCAATAAATTTAGTGTTAAGAATAAACTTACCGGAAGTGCCATTGAGTATAGTATCAATACCAATATTAATATGGGATTGGGCTTAAACTTCAAAGGAATTGGATTTGAATTTCAATACAATCCTCCCGGATTAAATAGAGATGACTCTAAATTTGGTAAATCAACACAATTTGCAATAGCATCTAGTGCGAATACCCGCAAATTTATTTATGATGTCTTTTATAGATACAATCAGGGTTTTCACACAACCACTCAATACAAAGTTCCGAATGATACCATCTATGACTATATCAGAAGAGGAGATATCCGCAACTATAATGGTGGATTTAATCTGATTTATGTTTTTAATCACCGGAAATTTTCCAGTGCCGCACCTTATAGTCTGACACAACGACAAAGAAAAAGTGCCGGCTCCTTATTACTTGGGACCTATTCTTTTGTATATGGTATTGATGCCGATTCGATCATTTATCCGGATACGATGTACAAAAACTTTAATCCTGAAGTGCAATTTTCCAACGCATCATCTTTAACGTTCGGTATCTCTTGTGGGTACAGCTATACGTTCGTATTCTTTAAGCATTGGTTT
>JAEUTU010000108.1 GCA_016786925.1 Bacteroidia bacterium | reverse complement strand
CGTTTTTTTTCCGGGCTACTGGTATTTACTAATTCAACCAACACTTTGGATGTTTGAACTAAGTTAGAAGATGCTCTTTCAAACAGTGGGAAGAACTTTTTGTCTTTTGGCTGAAAGTATTGAAAAATGTTTAAGCTCATTTGAATTGTTTTTATAATAATTATTGTAACAAAAGTAACCTTGACGGCTTAATAAAAGGTTTTTGGACGGTTACTCTTGTATTAATTTAATGTTAAGGAAATGTTAAGCACTAGAAGTTGAACTGCGCTTGAAGGCGTAAGAGATTGCCTTTCTGCTTGTTATCTTTCAAAACAGCATCCTCAAATCTTCTTTCAGACATGGTATACATAGCAACAAACTCAAAATTTTTGATCGGTTGCCATTCAATACCCATTTCTAATTCATTTACGGTATAACTTCTGGCATCTAATTCATGTTTTTTGCCACCATCATACATTTGGTATTTTACAAAAGGGAAAATAACCTGTTTCTTGATCTTTAACATATAGTTGATCATGGCATAGCCACCCATCAGATCTTGTTGCATAACCATATTGCTGTCTACATTATACTCTGGACCTGTTCCAATGTTGTATTCTGCTTGAAAACCAAATGGTTGTGGGTATAGAATGATGCTGGCAGCTGCACGTTGATCTAAAAATTCAGCTTTCTCCATAGGAACATTTTTAGAAAGGGTAGTAACTACATAATTACCTGTATATCCTTGGATACCGGCCTCTAAAATTTGACCATTCTTGAACATAAACGGATATGTTAGTCTGGCAACCATGTGCTGATTTTCATTTGCTTCCGGTTTGTTAGCCGTTTGTCCATTGTAAACTCCGAATGCGAAAACACCATAGTCGCCCGATCCTTTTAATCCATCATTTACAAGGTCTGAAAAGCGTTTGCGGATCTTTTTCGGAGCCCAGAAAAAGAATATACCTAGATCACGCTCGTTCGATACCGCGCTATTTAGTGCATCGTTACGGTCTAAGGTTAATCGATTTTGACTTGATTGCATATTCTCGAAGCCGAATGGAACCTTGCTTTGCCCGAAACGAAGCCTAAACTCTTTATTCTTGTCTAAAGATAGATCCATATAAGCATCTCTTAACTGCCCGAAATGAAGACCGGTTGTTGAAGCAGATGAAGCAAAGTCGGGTTGAATGTAAACATAAACACGCTCATGAACATTTCCATAAATGATAACTCGCATACGTCTAAGGAATAGACCTCCGCCTTTTCCCCAGGACTTATCACATTGTTCGCAATTAAGATCAGGATTTGTTTCTAAAAAGCGGTTGTAACGAACCTGTGCATATCCTCTTATCGAGATGTTTTCATACCAGTGCTTTTTGGCCTCAGCAGGTTTCGTTTGTTCTACAGGTTTAGATGTTACATCAACTTTATTTGTATCCGTTTGTGCGTTTATGGATGTTGCAGCCAATACGATGAATAATAGTGTTAAAAAAAGGTGTCCGCTTGTTTTCATTATAGTTAACTATGGGTTAAATAAATATTATACAGCGGCAAAAGTATTTTAACAATTAATTTACAGTGTTATGGTAATGTTAAGTAATGGTAAATTTTAGGTAATAAAAAAGGCGGAGCAATTGCTCCGCCTTGTAAACTCTCAGAAATGATATTTTTATTTTGCTACAACAAATTTTACCGTCTTGCTGGTGCCATCTACTTGGATCGTTGCAAAGTATAATCCGGCTGATATGGTTGATGCATCGAACTTAACGATTGATCTGCCTGAGCTCATGTTTTCATTTAAAGGTTGAGCGATCAATTTTCCTGTTATATCATAAATGTTTACAATAACATCAGAAGAATGATTCAGATTGATAGCTATTGAAATAGCTTCTTTAGTCGGGTTCGGGAATAATGATACATTGCTTAATGCAGCTTCATTTTCTTCTACTCCAATTAATTGTCCATTGAATTTAGGATCAGTGAATGATGCTCCTGTTGCAGCAGTTGATCCTGCTTGTAAACGATAGTCAGGTGTACTGTTCAAATTTGTAGGGAATGCATTTACCCAAGCCACTTGTGTTGTTGTATTTGTTGAATCATTATTGTCTCCCGAGAATATAGTTGAGTAGAATGACAATGAGTTGTTAGCATCCAATGTGATTACTTTAGGTGACATATCTGCTAGCAATAGATTATTTCCAAAAACAGCAGAATCATTTGTTGTAAAATTATCTACGGTTCCGGCATCCTTGATATAGATTCCTTTTTCCCATGATGTATGGATAGAGTTAAAGATAGATACTGCAGAATTTCTTCTTAAATAGATAGCACGCTCAAATTTTTCCCCGGCAGGTAATGTTACTGTTCCGTTTCTTTTAGGTCCGATGTTCGTTATATTTGAAAATATTGGTTGAGTTCTTGGGAATGCAGCAGAACCTGTTGCATCATTATCACACTCAAAACCATTTGAATCTCCGGCAGCATCAGAAAGGTCAGAATCTCTAATGATCAAACCAAATTGTACTCGACCTCTCCAACCAAAATCACAGTCGAAGTCATCATCAAGATTTCTGAAGGAGATCAGATATTTTGCATCTACTTTTCCACCAAACCACTCAAATCCATCATCTCCACCAAAGGAAACTTGTAAATGGTTTAAAACTGTTTTGGAACCAACTGATCCGAATGTGATACCATTTGTTTCTTTATTCGGTTGTAAAGCGATTCCTGAAAATTCAACTCTGCAATATGATAATACACCAGAACTGTCTGCATCATCTGTTCCACCATATTCAGTATCTGTTGAAACGGCTAATCCTTCAATGTTAGCAACACCACCAGGTTGATTGTTTTGACCTTTACCTAATATTACTAATCCTCCCCAATCACCTTCTGCTCTTACACCTGCTGCTTCTCCTGATGTAAATACGATCGGATTACTTGATGTTCCTTGTGCAACAATTTTAGCTCCTTTCGTGATGATCAAGGTCCCTTGTGTTGCTTTGTCACCTCGAACAATTACTCCCGGTTGAATTGTTAATACGGCATTATTCTTAACAAAAACTTTATTTTGTAAGTTGACGATGGTTCCTGTTGTCCATGTTGTGTTAGTCGTAATATCTGAACTAACTGTAGTTGTTGGGTTGCCATAGTTTGTGTTTTCCGGATCCCAGTTCGCCCAACCATTGGTCCAATCGGTTGCAGCTGTATTATCCGTAACAGGAAAAGCTCCTTTATATGTGGTTGGAGTCCAGAACGCTGTTTGCGCATTTAAACTACCTGCAACAATACTTGCGATAGCTAATGAGTAAATTTTTTTCATTTTTTTAGTATTTAAATTTATTTGATACAAAAGTAGATGTGTGTTATTGTGTTAAGATTACGGTCGGGTTATGCGTTTTTTATATGTATATTAATAGAACATTATGTTGTTAACTTAAAATAAAAAGAGCCGCATTTGCGGCTCTTTTTATTTATCAAAACTTGTAGGAAAGTGAGAGTGATATGGTTTGTCCATTTTTTGTATCTACCATCGTGTTGTCTTTTTCTTTATCGTACTTTTTGTTTTTATCAATATCCTGATAAAGAATGGCATTTTGTGCCAATACATCTTTAATGTTCAATTTTACTTCAAATTTTTCTTTGAAACGTTTAGAGAATTGCAAGTCTACTAAGTGTCTAGGATTTTCCCAATAGTCAGGTTCACTCGTACTTCCTATCAGATATAGTCTTCTACCAACATAGTTATAAGATACTGCTGCACTGAATCCATTGCTTGGATGTGAGTAGAATAGTCCTGCATTTACAAGAAGTGGCGACTGACCTTGAAGCGGACGCTCTTCTGCAGTTGATCCATTGATCTTACTTACATCTACTTTCGAAATGATATAGGCAAAATTACTGAAGAAGGTAATCGAATTTAATACTTCATTAGAATCAGCTTTAAATAAGGATGATAATTTTACTCTGTATTCAAGTTCAAATCCAACATTGGTAGCATTGGGTGCATTGATGTAATATTGTTCGCGTAATACATCCGGTCTGTTAGCCATTTCAATTGGATTGGTAAAGTTTTTGTAGAAGGCTGAAACGGAGAATAATTGTCCTACTCCCGGATACCACTCATATCTCAGATCGTAGTTATCAACGATCGTTCTCTGCAGATTTAAATTTCCTGATACAGCGAAGTCTGTTAAGAAATCGAAAAAGATGAAAGGCGCCAATTCTCTGAACTCCGGACGAGCTACTGTTCTGTAGTAACTAGCTCTTAAATTCATTTTGTCGTTTAAGGAATAGACAATATTTAAGGATGGTAAAATATCATTTACAGTAGTATCCACCACAATAGGTTCACTCGTTCCATCTTTGATCGTTTCAATACGTTGATTATATGATTCAAGTCTTGCCCCATAGATAAAACGTAATTTTTCAAGTGCTTTTGTGTCAAACATTAAAAAGCCTGCATTTAGCATGGATGATGCCTGGTAGCTATCGCTTGTTTTCGTTGCTTCATCCAGTTTGAATCCACCATTATATGGTCCTGCTTGATCGGTAACACCCATATTCTCTGCAGAGAATATTTGATCTTCCGGCAAATAAAGAAGTTCACTGTCAAATTTAACGGCACTCCCTCTTCTGTATTTAGAAAAGCCTAAACTTCTGGAGCTGAATTTACGATCTCTGAATTGGTGAAATCCACCGATCTTAATGTCTGTTTTTGTCTTTTTGATCTCTACCGGCAATGTGGCATCGTATTTTAAACTAAGTATGTTTTCTTTGGTGTTGGAGAAAAACATATTTCCGGCAGCGTTAGGGATAGTACCTTCGTTTTGTACAACAGCAGCATATTGTGAGCTTGGATCGGCTTCAGTAGCCGATACTTTTTGATATACCATTCTTCGCATATTAGGTACATCTCTACTTATATTACTCAATCCTCCTATCCAATTGATCTTGATCTTGCTTTTAGGAAGCAAGTGTGCTCCGATCAATTGTGAACTTAATAAATTGTTTTGAGTATACCATCTTAAGGATGCTTTCTCCCAATATTTTTCAGGTTGATCATATTCTCTTGCACCACCTCTGATCGCTACTTTATCATCAGTGTTGATACTGTAAATGTTTTTTAAGCTTACTTGATTGTTATCGTTTAATTTAAGAGATAAATTCCACATGGCACTGGCTAATATGCTCTGAGTGAAAAGTGTATCTTGAAGTTCCATTCTTTTTACAACACCTGTTGTTTGTTCTTCATATTCGCTTCTTGTGATCTCGTTTCTTGAAAAGTTATTGTTGTAGGTAATCGCAAATAAACTTCCGGCTTCTCTTTTGAACACTTTTCCTACATTGGCCATGCTGTATTGTAAAGATAGGTTGGGAAGTGCAGTCATATTATTGATCTTCCATGATCCTGTCATTTTTTTTCCATATTCTGCTTTTTCATCAATTGTTGCATGTTCGTAATCAGCAGTTGATGGTATTCCGCCCGGAATAGATCGTGATCCATCATCTATGCCTAAAAAATCTGTTTTTCCACCTTCATACGTTTTGAAATTTTTAAATGTGGTGATAGTGTTAAATCCTGTTCCAATAGAGATCGTTTGTTCGTTTTTTTCGGGAATACTCTTTGTGTTTATTTGAATGATACCACCGGCAAATTCCCCCGGAAGATCAGGTGTTGCTGTTTTTATGATGATCAAATTGTCCAGCATGTTTGAAGGGAAAATGTCAAATGCAAATGCTTTTCTATCCGATTCTGAACTAGGTAGTGGCGCTCCGTTAATATAGGCAGAATTGTATCTATCGTTCAATCCCCGGATAATTGCAAATTTATTATCCTGAATACTGGCTCCGCTAACACGTTTTAATACATCACTTGTGCTTCGGTCGGGTGTTCTTCTAATTGATTCGGAAGAGATACCATCTGAAACAGATGCATTGTTTTTTTGCATTACAAATAGAGCATTATTTGTTTCTTTACTCATGGTTGCAGTTACTTCCACAACTCCAAGATCGGTAGACGCGCTACCTAAACTAATAGTAACAATTGTCGGTTCTCCCGACTTTACAACTACATCGGTAAGGTTTTTTGTGTTGTAGGAAATTAATTTACAAACTAGATTATATGTTCCCGGTGCAACATTGTTAATAGAAAAATTTCCATCGAAGTCGGTGTTCCCTCCTGTGGTTGTTCCATTGATCATAACAACTGCACCAGGAAGTGTTTCCCCTGTTTTCTCATCCACCACTTTCCCTTTTATACTGGAGTTTTGGGAAATTGCTACCTTTGTAACTATAATAATTGCAAGCGTAAATAATAATCTTAAATTCATTCTAATTCTGTTTAATTTATTACTGCAAAGTAAGTTCAGCTATTGAAATGCGGTGTTAATCAAAAATTAAACTAGTGTTAATTAAAATGGGTTGCCGAGGAAGTTTGTTAATGTTATGTTAATTACAAATTAACATTGCAGTTAAGTTTAAAAGCGAACTTTACCGTAAATAAAAAAAGAAAAAAATGAGTAACAATAGTGATTACAGAATATTATTGGTTGATGATGAACCGGATATTATCGAATTTTTAAGTTATAACTTAAAAAAAGAAGGATTTAATGTGTATACAGCAAATAATGGAAAAGAAGCAATTGCTGTGGCGAAGAGAGAGAATCCGCATGTTATTATTCTGGATGTGATGATGCCGGATATGGATGGAATAGAAACCTGCAGAGAAATAAGAGAGATCCCTGGCTTGAAGGATGTGATGATCGCATTTTTAACGGCTAGAAATGAAGATTATTCTCAGATTGCTGGATTCGAAGTGGGTGCAGATGATTATATTAATAAACCGATCAAACCAAGAGTGTTGATCAGTAGGATAAAAGCTCTTTTGCGAAGAGGAGGAAGCATAGAAACTGCTGCGAATGAAAAGGTGGATATGGGTGGAATTAAGATTGACAGAGAACGTTACCTTGTTGTGCAGAATGATAAAGAGATCAATTTGCCTAAAAAAGAATTTGAATTACTTGCTCTTTTAGCTTCTAAGCCGGGAAAGGTTTTTACGAGAGAAACTATTTTAGATAAAGTTTGGGGTGGGGAAGTGGTTGTTGGCGACAGAACAATTGATGTGCATGTACGTAAACTGAGAGAGAAATTAGGTGAAGATTATATCAAAACAGTAAAAGGTATTGGTTACAAGTTTGAATTTTAGTATTTTCGTTATTAGATGAAAGATACTTCTCCAAAGATCACCTTGATCATTATTTCGATTATGCTTGCTGTGTTAATTGCAGCGGGCATTTTTATTTTTAATGAAGAGCATTCAGTTTATTATGCTTTAGAGAGCTTCTGCATTTCAATAATATCTTCTTTTATATTGCTCTACTTTGTAAATGCAATTGTTGTCTCTAAGATCAAGACAATTTCAGATACAGTAAAAGCATTTCGTACGCAGAGTGATGATAAACAAATTACAAAAGTTGATAATAGTCTTAATGAGGTGACTGCTCTGAACAATGAGATCATGGCATGGGCAGAAGACAGGAAGAATGAGATCGAACGATTGAAAAAATTAGAAGTCTATCGAAAGGAGTTTCTTGGAAACGTTTCCCATGAGTTAAAAACACCCATCTTTAATATTCAAGGTTATGTTTTAACATTATTGGATGGAGGCTTGGAAGATGAAACAATCAACCGCGATTATTTGCAGCGTGCAGAACGAAGTATAGATAGGATGATCACCATTATTGATGATCTGGAAGCGATCTCTCAACTGGAAACAGGTGAATTGCAAATTGAACCGGAGCGTTTTGATATCGTTGCTTTAGCAAAAGATGTAGTAGAGGCTCAAGAGTTAAAAGCTAAAAGCAAAGGGATCTTGTTGAATGTACAAAATGATGATAAATCCATCTTTGTATATGCCGATAGATTTAGAATTCGTCAGGTGATCGTTAATTTGATCGTTAATTCAATTAAGTACGGAAAAGAGAATGGTGAGACAAAGATCCGTATCTATGATATGGGAGAAAATGTTTCGATTGAAGTAGCGGATAATGGATTAGGAATTGCTGCTGAACATTTGCCTCGTTTATTTGAACGTTTTTACCGTGTGGATAAAAGCCGATCAAGAGAGCAGGGGGGGACCGGTTTAGGATTGGCCATTGTAAAACACATTATTGAAGCACACAATCAAACCATAAATGTAATGAGTACTGTGGGGGCAGGAACCGTGTTTTCGTTTACTCTTAAGAAAGGATAAGATTTATTCTTTCTATTAATATCGAACCCTTTTCCGGCTTCGCAAAACCCTTAAATCTTTCAGATTCTTTGATCGCTTTTTTTAGATCAAATTCAGATTGCTTTTGGTAATAAGTAATATTCTTCCTAAAAAGTTCTTTGGCTAAATATTCCTGTTCAGTTTGCCCCGGTGTGGGAATAAATATTGCTTTCTTTTGAAGTGCAGAAAGATCCATGATCGTTGAATATCCACTTCTTGCGATGATCAAATTTGACCGATCGATCATTTGTTCCATTTCATCTGAACTCAAATGGGAGATCATCGTAACATTTCCTTTTTGCTCTATTTTTTTTGTCCTTTCCGGTAACCCGAATACGATCAATGATCTTAGTCCACTTTTAAATAATTGTTCGGATACAATTCGTTCAAATAGCGTTCGTTGAGGTTCCGGACCGGATATAATTGCCATTACATCATATTCTGCTTGTTGTTGTTCACGTTCAGATTTAAAACGGGTTAATGGTCCAATAAAAAAAGTTTTCTCAGTTAGCGGGTATTTGTGTGAAAGATCGCCAGATAGATTGGGCTCTTTTTCATGATCAGGTACCCAACATTCATCAAATTGATCAATGTATTTTGAAACGATTCGGTGAAGTATGTTTTCTCCAAATGGAGACTTGATCATCAGCTGATGCGTTATGAATATGTTTTTTGAACTAGCATTCCAGCAGCCGTATCGGTTATCAGAAATAACGACATCGATTTGGTGTTCTTGAATGATCTTGTTTAAGTCTTCGTGTTCAATCTTTATTCCTTTAATAATTTTTGGAATAGAGCGGAGCATGGCCCAAATCATGGATCCTTTTTGGGGATATTGGATCTCGTATCCTTTAAGAAGAATGTGTTTCAAATGAGGAAATTCCTTTTTGAGCAGTTCTAGAGGACGTTTATCGGCAGCAATGATCACGTCAGCTCCCTTTTGCTCTAGTAGGCGAATAATTGGAATGCATCTGGTGGCATGACCTAATCCCCAGTCGAGCGGACAAATTAATATGCGTTTACCTTTAGCCATTATTCTTAACTTTGCAAAGTTAATCAATAAAAGTATTAAGGAGTAGCAGGATATGGCTAAGCGTAAATTAAAAAAGTTTGCAGAGGTATCATCTTTTCATAATTGTTTTTTCTTATCGTTCGAACAATCAAAAGGGGATGGATTACCTTTAAAAGGAAAATGGAACAAAGAATTCTTTAAAAATGATCATCCAATTGTTTTAGAATTAGGTTGTGGTAAAGGAGAATACACCGTAGGTTTGGCTAAGCGCTATCCTGATAAAAATTTTATTGGAGTAGATATTAAAGGAAATCGTATTTGGACAGGAGCTAAAGAAGCTGTTGTTCATAATATGAATAATGTTGCTTTTGTTAGAACACGAATAGACTTTATTGAAGCCTGTTTTGATAAGAATGAAGTTAGTGAGATATGGATCACTTTTCCTGATCCTCAGCCTCAAAAGACGAGAGAGCGCAAGCGTTTAACGAATATGATGTTCATTAACAGATATCGTAATATATTAAAACCATCGGGCACTGTTAATCTTAAAACTGATAATGAACCATTTTATGATTATACCCGTGAAGTGATCAAAGAGAATAATTTGGTTGAATTGGACGCTACTAACGATCTCTATGCAAATGTTGGTTTGCGTGATGAAGCATTGACAAATATTAAAACGTACTACGAGAAATTGTTTTCTGAAAAAGGATTCAAGATCTGCTATCTGAAATTCAAAATATGATCATGAAACAGCACGAAGATTTTTTTCAAATGGTGTTTGATGTTGTTCGCCTTATTCCTAAAGGACGAGTTACGAATTATGGTGCTATTGCAAAATATCTGGGTGCTGTACGTTCCTCACGGATGGTTGGATGGGCAATGAATGCATCGCATGCTCAAAAAAAGAAAGTGCCAGCGCATCGCGTAGTTAATAGAAATGGCGAACTTACAGGGAAACACCATTTTGCTACGCCTTTTCTAATGCAAGAACTTTTAGAAAAAGAGGGTGTAGTAGTTGTAAAAGATAAGATCAAAAATTTCAATAAACACTTCTGGGATCCTACAAAGGAATTGGAACTTTAATTTATAGGGGCAGCCCTCTGTTTTTATTATTTTTAAGTATTCAACTTTGCATTGAAACAGATATTTCAATGATGCCTTTATTAAAAAAACTGATCGATTATAAAACTAAAGAAGTTCCCAAAATCCATGAGTTCATGTTTTGGATATCGTTAACCGGATTTTTGACTGGCTTATTTGTGATCTTGATCAATAACTGATCTATACAATAGAGCTGAATATTTGTGACTGTGGAAGGTTTCTCCAAAGTCGTGCGTCAAAAGCCATACAGATATTCCTCACGAACGGTCGTGCAGACTTTTTTACTTTTAAATGAAATGGGTTTAATTCAATTAGATTATCTTTTTCCATTTCTTCTAATTTTTCAATAGCATTATACACAGCTTCACACTGCATTTCTTTTTGCTCCCAGCTTGTTTCGAATTTGCACATAATGTTGAGTATGTGTTTTCGAACGATTAGATCTTCTTCATTAAGTAGATGCCCTTTGAAGATGGGCAACTGCCCTTTGTTGATCAATTCATAATACTCTTCTACTTTTTTCACATTTTGTGCGTAAGCATACCATGTGTCGCCAATAGAGCTTACGCCTAATCCGATCATAAGTTGTGTGTAGGAATGAGTATAGCCCATGAAATTTCTATGCAGTTTCCCTTTTTCAGCTGCTTTGTATAATGTGTCTGACTTTAATGAGAAATGATCCATTCCAATTTCTACATAATCATTTTCAGAAAATTTCTCTTTTCCGATCTCGTAAAGCGCTCTTTTTTCTTCGTCAATAGGTAGATCTGCTTCAGTGAACTTTCTTTGTCCGGGTTTTACCCATGGAATATGAGCATAACTGTAAAATGCAATACGGTCGGGCTTAAGAATATTTACTTTGTTGATGGTATCAATTACACTTTTTCTTGTTTGAAGAGGCAGTCCGTAAATGAGATCAAAATTGATAGATTCATATCCGATCTCTCGAGCGGCATTCACCACTTTTTCGACACTTTCAAATGGTTGAATGCGATTAACGATCTCTTGCACTTTCGTGTCAAAATCCTGAATGCCTAAACTTAATCTTCTAAATCCAACACTATACAATGCTTTTAGATGCTCTTTTGTTGTGTTGTTAGGATGTGCTTCAAAACTAAATTCAGCTTCTTCGCATACCTCTGAATTTTCTAGAATACCGTTAATTAGTTTCTTTAAATTATCCGGAGAAAAAAACGTAGGTGTTCCGCCACCTAGATGTATCTCTTTTAAACGTGGTTTAGTGCCAAAAATAGTTTGATACATTTTCCACTCTTTTAGAACAGCATCTATATATGGACTTTCAACATTATGATTAACTGTTATTCTTGTATTGCAACCGCAATAGGTACAAAGACTTTCACAAAAAGGTAAATGTATATACAGGGCAATTCCATCTTTCAGATTGGTTTCATCGAACGATCGTTTTACACTGCTTGTCCATTGTTCAATTGTTGGAGGTGTTGTATCCCAATATGGAACAGTTGGATAGCTTGTATAACGCGGACCTGCTACATTGTATTTTTTGATCAAATTCATTTTAGAGTGTGTTGTCTTCTGCATACCATTCAGCATATGAAGTAGGGGTCTCCTGCAATAGTAAATGATGAAGTTGGATATGAGAAGGGAGTTGTGCTTTAATTCGTGTTGCAATGTCAATCAACATATTTTCACATGTTGGTTGATAATCAACAAGAACTAATTTTTGGAATAATAAGTTTTCTTGTGCTAATGCCTTATGTGGTGATGTTCCATTGAGGATGGTTGAATGGTCCAATTCTTCAACGATAGGTTTCACGATCGCTTTTAGATCTGTAAAATCCATGATCATTCCATGTTTAGTATTATTAGGATCCTTTATAGGTTGCCCTTTAACTGTTACTTCCAGGTGATAGGAATGCCCATGCACATTTTTACAAGCTCCATCGTACCCATAAAGCGCATGTGCCATTTCAAAATTAAATTTCTTTGTAATTCGGATATTATTCATCTGATCTGCTTTAGAGAGCAAAAATAGCTAAATCATTTCATAGTTTGGAACACTTTTCAGGGTATTCATTTGTGGCAGCATTTGCTGCATTCAGGTTTGCTAGCCGACATTTCAGGGCTAATATATGGTATGCCAAGATTCATTCCTCTAAGTATAAGCAGTAAAGCCATAGCAACAACAAATACTGGAATGGCTTTGTTGATCTTATTTCTGAAGTTAATACTGATCGAATTACCAAGCATTCCCAATACGAACATTGCAGGTAAGGTGCCGAGGCCAAACATTGCCATGAACAATGCCCCTTCTAAACTACTGCCTGTAGCAATTGCACCCGTAATTCCTAAATAAACCAATCCGCAGGGTAGGAGTCCGTTCAATGTTCCAATAAAGAAAAGAGAAGAATAGCTTCTTTTTTGAAATAATGAACCAAGTTTCTGTTTTAGTTTGCCGATATAGGAATAGATAAATGCCGTTATTTTAAATCGTCCATATGCACTACTTGGCAATAAAACCATGATCAAAATAATTACTCCCAAAGTGATAGATAATGCTTGTTGATAGCCTGCAATAACAACACTTTGTCCTAATAGTCCGAATAGACTTCCAAATAAAGCATAGGTGAACATTCTTCCGAAATTGTACAAGAGAGCACCCGTTATCTTTGACGAAAGTGAATTATGATTTAATGGTAAGGCAAGTGCAATAGGACCGCACATTCCCACACAGTGAAAACTTCCTAAAAATCCTAATGTTATAGCAGCCCAGATAAATGTCATGCTTAAGGTAATACGATGATCGATTCGTTAAAATAATTTTTCCCATCCACTGTCCATGAGATCTGCATCTTGTACATTCCACTACTCAACAATGATTTTGAAATGGTTTGTTTCAGATCAGCATTTATCTGAATAGGAGTTTTATAATCTTTTGTTGCATCAGACGGTTTGAAGAATAGTATTTCACCGGCAACATGTTTGTCTTTAAAGTCAACCGGAAATTGAATCTCTAATTGACTAGCGCCAATGGTATGTTTGATCTGATCAGATAATGCATTGGCATTATTCATCTCATTGATCTTGTCTTGATATTTTAACTCTTTAGCATAATAATCACTGCTTACCAATTCTATTTTCTGATTCATGCTAAATGTTACCATCACAATCACCAGTCCTACAAAACTGATATAAAGTGCAGCGATCTTTGTTCCCCAGCTAATTTGTGTCATGATCTTTTAGTTTAATTATTTTGGATTTATTTTGAATGGCCCTAAAAAGCTAGCATCAATACTTTCTAGTTTTTTGCCATTCGCATAAACACCGATCGTTATTTCTGTTTTTCTTTCTTTCACATCTTTTTTATCTAACTCTACAAAAAAGATGGCACCACCCAAACTTTGATTTTCAATCTTAATGCTGTCATCGCCTACTAATCGAATACCGCCTTGGTGTGATTCAAGAACAAGATCGATGTTTAGCTTTTCATGTGTTTTATTTACTAATTTAACATTGTATAAGTTGGTGATCTTATTGTTAGGTTGATCTTGAAACAACATGCCGGGTGTCCTTAAAATAGTCGTTTCCACATCCGTTCTGCTTACAAGCAATGTAACCAATATTCCCAGTAATACTAATAACACAATCGAGTAGGCAATCATTCTTCCTGTGATCGAAAGTTTTTGTTTTTCAGCAATCCCTTTCTCTGAATCGTATCTGATCAACCCTTTTGGTAATCCCACACTATCCATCATGTGGTCGCAAGCATCAATACATGCGGTACAGTTAACACACTCCAATTGAGTGCCATTTCTGATATCGATTCCGGTTGGACAAACTTTCACGCATTGTGCACAATCAATACAGTCGCCTTTTTCTCTTGTCTCGTTCTTTTTATACTTTCCTCTTGGCTCTCCTCTAATATAATCATATGCCACAACAATTGAGTTCTTGTCTAATAGTACTCCTTGTAATCTTCCGTAAGGACAAACAACAATACAAGCTTGTTCACGAAACCATAAGTAAACAAAAAAGAAAACAGTAGTAAAGATCAATAATGATATAAACGTGCCCATGTTTTTAGCCAATCCTTCATGATACATCTTAAACAGTTCGTCAACACTGATGATATAAGCTAAAAAAGTATTTGCTATGATGAATGATACAATGAAAAAAGTGAAGATTTTTCCTCCTCTTCTCATTATTTTTTCAGCATCCCATTTTCTTTTATTTAAAGCTTTTTGGTGGCTAGCATCTCCTTCAAACCAATATTCGATCCTTCTAAAAACCATTTCCATGAAAATAGTTTGAGGGCAAGCCCACCCACAAAATACCCTTCCGAATACAACGGTAAATAAAACAATAAATACAATGAACGTTAACATTCCTAGTACAAATAGGAATAGATCTTGCGGCCAGAAGATAGCTCCAAAAAGAATGAATTTTCTTTCAGGAATATTGATCAGAAAGAGAGGTTCTCCATCGTATTCTATAAATGGTAGTGTAAAAAATACTACCAGATATAGAATGCTTAGAATTGTTCGTTTGTTGTATAATGGACCTTTTGGTTTTTGTGCAAAGATCCAATTTCTCTTCCCGTCTTTTATAGTTGCAATCGAATCTCTGAAAGATTCTTCCTGCAACTTACTATCTGATTCCATAATTTATTTTTTTACTTCTACTTTTGCGCTATCTACTACAGCAGCTATTCCTGTGCTGTCTGTTGCTGTAGAGTCAACTACCGGTGCAGCACCTTCTTCAACATATAGGTCACCTTGTTTTTCTTTTCCGTTTGGAGGATTAGTGCCTCTTATGCTTTTAACAAAAGATGCAAGCATCTGTATTTCTGCAGGCGAGTATTGTGCTTGCCAAGATTGCATTCCTTTATCAGGATATCCGTATTTAATAGTTTTAAAGATGTCTTTAATACTACCTCCATGTAACCAATAGTCATCAGTCAAGTTTGGCCCGATCTGATTCCCTTCACCTAAACTACCATGACAAGGAGCACATGTTGATTTGAAAATGTTTTCTCCTTCCGCAATTTTAGCTTTATCTTCCAGCATTGTAACGGATGTTTCGTCAACATTGTTGGCACTAAGTTTTGCATACTCTTCTTTTGCAATTTTAGCAGCCTCAATTGACTTGTTGTATTCCGTTGCTTGAAGATCTCCGGTAGCGGTTACGTGATAGTGAACTAAATAGATAAATGCAAAGACGATTGTTGCATAGAATCCATATTTCCACCATGGTGGTAGATCGTTGTCCAATTCTTTAATACCATCATAATTGTGATCCATTAGGATGTCAGCTTCTTTTTCAAGTGAAACGGAAGCGTTTAACTTTTCCAATAAACTTGGTTCTGCTTTTATAACTTTTGCAGCGATCATTTCTTCAATTTCAGGTTTTACCATCAGTTGAATGCTATTCACCAGTACAAAAATGATCAGGATCTCAAAAGCGATCACCGCTAAAAGACTATAGAATAATCCGCTGCTCAATCCCATGTATCCACTAACCGCCACAGCAGTAGTAGCTTCTTGTGCCATTACAGTTTTTGTAGACGACATAAGTGCGATCAATGCAACGATGCTAAGGATCTTTTTTCCGTTATTGTTTTTTTCTTTTGTTGCATATGCTACATTTTTCAAAACGCCCCCTAGTACAGAGATGACGATCATTAGCAATACAATGATGCTAAATAGACCAATGAACAAAGGGTTAGAAAATGCAGCAAATGTATCTTCCTCAGCTTTTATTGTAGCGTTTTGAGCATATACGCTAAAGCCAAAGAACATTGATAATAGGGTTAACAGAAACTTGCTGCTTGGAGCAAGTTTTCTGAATAGTTTATTAATGGTTGAATATTTCATAATGATAGAGATTAAAGATTGTTTTTATCATTTTTATCATCGAATGGTAAATTCTCTAATTCAATGATATGCTGTTTGTTTACCTTTGCTACATAGATCAACAGTCCAATAAAGAATGCGAAAAATATAGTTAGTGATATCATTGGGAAGACGCTTACTCCCGCAATTGATTCTAAATAGTTTATAAATTTCATATACTTTCTTATTTAGTTGTTACTACTTCGCTTGCTTTGATGTCTTTTCCTAATCTTTGTAGGTAGGCGATCAATGCAATGATCTCTCTATCATTCGGTGTTTCGATTTTATCCTTTTTCAAACTTTCAGTTATTTCATCTGCTTGTTTGATCAGGTCGATATTTGCAATTTTATCATATCCATCAGGATAAGGAACGCCTAATTTTTGCATTGCTCTTATCTTTGCAGAAGTAGAAGCAGTATCTAAGGCATCTTCTAATAACCATGGGTACTGAGGCATAATAGAGTGCTCTGACACAGATGTTGGTGAATACATATGGTTATAATGCCATGTATTAGATCTCAATCCACCTTCACGTGCTAAATCCGGACCGGTACGTTTAGAACCCCATTGAAATGGATGGTCGTAAACAAATTCGCCTGCTTTTGAATATTCTCCGTAACGTTCAGTTTCGAAACGTAATGGACGGATCATTTGTGAGTGACAGGTATAACATCCTTCTCGGATATAAATATCTCGACCTTGAAGTTCAAGTGGAGTGTATGGTTTTACACTGGATATTGTAGGGATGTTAGATTTTACTAAGAATGTAGGGATCATTTCTGCAATACCACCGATCAAGATAACTACTAAACTAACGATAAGCATTTGGATAGGTTTACGCTCGATCCATCTGTGCCAGTGTTCACCAGCATGTGAACCATCGTGTGCTTTATCCAAGGCAGGTGCTTCTGCTTCTTCATTGGCTAAGAACGATCCAGCTTTAACAGTTTTGATAATGTTATAAGCCATCATTATGAAACCTACAAGGTACATCGTTCCACCTAGTGAACGCATAATGTACATTGGGCGTAATTGAGTTACAGTTTCAAGGAAGTTAGTATATTGTAAGAACCCGTTTGGTTTGAATTCTTGCCACATTAGATACTGAGTAAATCCAGCCCAATACATTGGAATAGCATAAAATAAGATACCTAATGAACCTAACCAGAAATGCCAGTTAGCTAATTTTGTTGACCATAAATTGGTACGGAACATTTTTGGTACTAACCAATATAAGATACCAAATGTTAAGAAACCATTCCAACCCAAAGCCCCAACGTGAACGTGAGCAATGATCCAGTCTGTAAAGTGAGCAATTGAATTTACTTTTTTCAATGATAACATTGGTCCTTCGAATGTTGCCATACCGTATGCAGTAACAGCCACAACCATGAATTTTAATACTACGCTTTCACGTACTTTATCCCAAGCACCACGTAGTGTTAATAATCCATTGATCATACCTCCCCATGATGGTGCGATCAACATTACCGAGAATACAACACCAAGTGATTGAGCCCAATCAGGTAGTGCAGTGTATAATAAGTGGTGAGGACCAGCCCAAATATATAAGAAGATCAATGCCCAAAAGTGGATGATTGATAAGCGATAAGAATAAACCGGACGTTCAGCTGCTTTAGGAATAAAATAATACATCAAACCTAAATACGGTGTAGTTAAGAAGAATGCTACTGCATTGTGTCCATACCACCATTGTACTAATGCATCTTGTACACCCGCATACCAAGAGTAGCTTTTTAAAAAAGATACAGGCATTTCGAATGAATTTACAATGTGCAATACAGCAACAGTTACAAATGTTGCTATGTAGAACCAGATCCCAACGTATAAATGACGCTCTCTTCTTTTGATGATCGTTCCGAACATATTCCAACCAAATACTACCCAAATTAGTGTGATCGCAATGTCAATTGGCCACTCTAATTCTGCATATTCTTTACCGGTTGTGATACCAAAAGGAATAGTTAGTGCAGCAGCAACAATGATCAACTGCCATCCCCAGAAATGGATCTTGCTTAAGGTGTCATTGAACATACGTGCTTTACATAAACGTTGTAAAGAGTAATACACTCCCATAAAGATACCATTGCCCACAAAAGCGAAAATAACTGCATTTGTGTGCAGTGGTCTTAATCTACCAAATGTGGTATACGACATCACATTCAGTTCCGGGAAAATAAATTGCAAGGCTACCCATAAGCCTACCAGCATACCCACAAAGCCCCATAGTATGGTGGCATAGGCAAATTGCTTCACAATTTTGTTGTCATAGGAAAATTTTTCTACTTCCATAATTTTAATTGTTATTGGTTAATTTTTCTTTTGTTGATATTGTTTTGTTTGATTCTTTTGAAGGAGGAATAATGGTGTCATCAAAAAGCATACGTACAGAAGGGGTATAGTCATCGTCATATTGTCCATTCTTTACACTCCAAATGAACGCTAATAAAAAGCCAGCCGCCACCACAATGCTTACTGCTATTAAAATGATCAAAACGCTCATGAGAAAATGCTTTTATTTACGCGTCAAAATTATTTTTTCGTGGAAAGAGTAATTATGACAGCGGTCAGAAAAAAACATGAGAATAATCATGTTTTTAAAACTGCTTAAAAATCAAATAGTTCAAGTTGTTTTTGATGATTTTAAAAACTGATAGCTGTCACCTTCTGAATTGATACAAATCATACGCGGGTAGCCTATTTTAGGGTATATTTGCGACCAAATTCAAAAACTAAAGCATGAAACGTTTTTTTACTACTACTAATTTTTTAGGATTATTGTTAGGGTGTCTCCTGATAATGCAATCCGGTTTTGCTCAGAATCCGGCTTGTGATTCCGGGGTTCCTTACTTTTTGGTTGATTTAACTGGTCAGCCTGCGGGTGTTTGGTCTTCTCCAAATGTCTCTCGAAATGAGCAATGTTGTGGAGCGCCCAATAGTGATCAGTGTATTTCATTTGATGTGATCTTGGATCCAAATTCAGCCGGAATTCAGATTGATATGGTTGGTGCCGATCCAGCAGGTTCTCTTTTTTATTCTATTGGTTGTACAGGCAGTTATCCCGGTGGTACTGTGAAATGTATCACCGGTGTTGGTCCACATAGAATTACATTCTGTAAACCAGGTAATAATAAAAATATTTATACCATTACATCTATTTCTAAACCTACTTTCCCACCAGATCAACATGTGAGAATAGGGTGTTCTGCGAATTTAACAACTTTAGGTATTGTTAATACAAGTGCTACCTGGCAATCTATTTTTCCTGGCGCTGCAGGTGCTTATAACTCTTATTTAAGCTGCACCAATTGTGCAAGTCCAAATTATACTCCAGCTACCAATGCTCCTGCGTATGTTGAATATCGCGTATGTGGTTTTCCTCAGGCATCTACTTGTGGATATAATTTTACAGTTTGCGATACAGTTCGTATTTATAATGACCCTGCTCTGACAGGAAGCGTTTCGCCAAGTCCTGCTACCTTCTGTAATATTGGTCCTGGAAGTGGAGTGACACTTACAGCCACAGGTATAGGCGGTTTACCTCCTTATACTTACAAATGGCGAAATAGTGCGAATGTGGTAGTTGGAACGAGTGCAACTTATTTTGCGACTGCTGCAGGTAACTATACTGTTGAAATTGGTGATGCGCTGAATTCTGCAACTTGTCCATCTTATTATCAAACAGCAGTTGTAAATGTTGGTCAATTACCTATTGTAAATGCAGGAACAGACCAAACTGTTTGTGCTTCATCGCCAACAGTCAATTTGTCCGGTACTGTTCAGAATGCTACAGGTGGTGTTTGGACTGGTGGAGCGGGAACATTTAATCCTGGAAATACATTTTTAAACACACTTTACACACCAACAGCCGGAGAGATTGCTGCCGGCTCTGTGACCTTGACGTTAACTTCATCGGGTGCAGGTGGAGGATGTACGAACTCAACTGATCAGGTGGTGATTACTTTTTCTCCGCTTATCAACATCACTATTCCTCCTGCTTCCTTAGGTTGTAATAGTAGTTCAACAACATTAACAGCAAATGTAACAGGAGGTACAGCTCCATTGACATATCAATGGAACAATGGTTCTACCTCAAGTTCAATTGTTGCTGGTCAGGGAAATTATACTGTTGTAGTTACTGATGTTATTGGTTGTACTAGTTCAGCTTCATATAACTTAGTGGCACCAACTTCTTTGGGTATTTCGTTCTCTGTATCGGATGTAACGGTTAATGGTGGAAGCAATGGCTCTGCTACAGCTAACGTTACAGGAGGAACATTACCGTATACTTATCTTTGGAGCACGGGAGCTACAACCCAAACCATATCGGGTAAACCATATGGTGTTTATACAGTTACAGTGACAGATGCAAATGGGTGTGTGATTTCCGGAAGTGTAGTCATTAATGAGCCAAGATGTTTAGGTTTTAATGTGACCGCTACTTCTACGAATGTTTCTTGTTATGGAAGTAACAATGGTTCAGGTTCCGCTAATGTTGTAGGAGGAACACTTCCTTATTCATACAGCTGGAACACATCTCCTGTTCAAACAACAGCAAATGCTACCAACTTACCTGCCGGTGTCTATACAATAACTGTTTCCGATAGCAATTCTTGCTTGCAGACAGCAAACATTATTGTTACAGAGCCAACTGTTCTTACAAATGTAATGACTCAGTCCAATCCAACCTCAGTAGGAGGAACGAATGGTTCAGCAACTGCAAATCCTTTTGGTGGTACATTGCCATATTCCTATTCTTGGAATACCGGTGCAACCACATCTACAATTAGCAATTTTTCAGCAGGAATCTATACCGTTACAATTACTGATGCACGTGGTTGTACTAAAGTAGATAGTGTTTTATTAATTGAACCTCCTTGCAATCACATTGCATTAAGCGTTGTAACATCTAATGTTGCATGTTTTGGAGGGAATACAGGTTCTGCATTAGCAGTTTTAACAAATGCAACACCTCCTTACACAATTTCATGGAGTAATGGTCAGGTAGGACCTACAGCAACCAATTTAGCTGCTGGTAACTATACTGTTTCCATTACAGATGCTAATAATTGTTCGCTTTTTAGAAACTTTTCAATAACTCAACCTTCTCAGTTGAGTGCAGGGCTGTCTGTTAATCCGATCAGTTGTAATGCTGCTAATGATGGAACTATTGATCTTAGCGTATCGGGTGGTGTATTCCCATACACATTTGCATGGAACAACGCTGCAACAAGTGAAGATATTATAAATGGAATTCCAGGCACTTATGTTGTAACTGTTGCAGATCAAAATGGTTGTAGTGTGGGTGCTACTACTACTTTAACTCAACCTGCTGCTATCACTACTTTTTATGTAGCGAATAGACCAACCTGTATCTTTGGAAATGATGGTTCGATTGATCTGACAGTTTCCGGTGGCGTATTACCATATTCCTATAATTGGTCAAATACAGCTACAACACAAGATATATCCGGAATTCAGGCGGGTGGATATTCTGTTGCAATAAACGATGCCAATGGTTGTACACCGGGTTCTGCTATTTTAATAGCGGTACTTCAGCCGGATTCAGTAAAAGTAAGTTCTCATACAGTTGCTTGTTCTACTCCTGGTTCGGGTGTATCATTGGTAACAGTTGTTCCTACTGGTGGCAACGCTGGAAATTATCAGGTATCATTCGATAATGGTGTAACATATCAAGCAGCAGGAGATTACGATGCACTTCTTCCAAATGGTGCAACTTATAATGTGTGGGTAAAAGATGTAACAGGATGTATTTCCTTAAGTGCTTATGCAATTCAAGTATTGCCTAATATAGCAATTACCAATGTTTCTTATTCCAATTGCTTTGCATTAGGAACAACAACAACTTCTGTTACGATTACAGCAACGGGTGGTGATGGTGGTCCTTATAGTGTTTCTTATGATGGGGGGTGCTACATACCAAACAGCAGGAACGCTTACATTCAGTTTGCCTGTTGGTACAAACTATAGTATTATTGTAAAAGACGGAAGAGGTTGTATTTCTTCTACAAGCAATATCTCCATACCAAGTGTATTAAATGTTGACGCAAATGTTACATCCAATTATAATGGATCTAGTGTTTCTTGTAATGGTGCCACTAATGGATCAGCATCTACTTCTGTAACAGGCGGTATTGCTCCTTATTCTTACAATTGGAATACAACTCCGGTTCAAACAACAGCAACTGCATCTAATATTGGAGCAGGAACTTATACAGTTACTGTTACTGATGGTAATGGTTGTACTAGAACAGACGTTGTTACATTAACTCAACCTACAGTTTTAACATCTTCAGCAGCTGTTACTTCTAACTATAACGGTCAGAATATTAGCTGTAATGGTGCAAATAATGGTACTGCAGCAATAGCACATGTTGGAGGAACTGCTCCTTATACATACAGCTGGAATACAACTCCATCTCAGCCTTCTGCAATTGCAATAGGTTTGGGAGCAAGTTCTTATACTGCTACAGTTACGGATGCGAATGGTTGTACATCGACTTCAACGGTGAGTTTAACTCAACCTGCTGCATTAGCAACAACTACTTCTATTATCTCTAACTATAATGGTCAGAATATCAGTTGTAATGGTGCAAATGATGGTTCTGCATTGGCAACAGTAACAGGTGGAACAACTCCATATTCATACAGCTGGAGTACATCTCCTGCGCAAAGTACTTCAACTGCAAGCAGTTTAGGTGAAGCAACTTATACTGTAAGCATTTCAGATGTAAATGGTTGTACAAGTTCGGCAACAGTTGCATTAACCCAGCCTGCTGTTCTTACATCAACAGCTATTGCAGCTTCTAACTATAATGGATTTAATATTAGCTGCCATGGTTTATCCGATGGCGCAATTGATATGACCACTGCCGGTGGTACAAGCCCTTATCAGTTCTCTTGGAATAATGGTGGAACAACCGAAGATATTTCAGGCGTTGTTGCAGGAACATATAATGCAATAGTTACTGATGTGAATGGTTGTACTTCAACGGCTTCAGTTACACTTATTCAAGCAGATTCTGTATTAGCCACAATTAATGTGTTGAGTAATTATAATGGTTTTGGTGTAAGCTGTTTCAATAACGCTGATGGCACTATAGATATCAACGTATCCGGTGGTACAAGTACATATACTTACTTGTGGAGTAATAATGATACAACTCAAGATGTAACAGGTTTAATAGCTGGAGCATATTTAGTAACTGTAACAGATGCTAATAACTGTAGCGATACAATGACGACTGTTTTAACACAGCCAACTGCTATGAATATTGTTGTAGACTCGATTAGTAACTACAATGGATTTAATGTTAGCTGTTTTAATTCATCAAATGGTTCTATTTCACTCACAACAAGTGGTGGTGTTGGACCATATAATTTCTTGTGGAATAATAATGCAATTACCGAGGATATTGATAGCATTCCTTATGGAGGTTATTTAGTAACAGTAACAGATGCTAATAATTGTGTGTTATTGTTTGATACTACTTTAACTCAACCAACCGAATTGGTTGCGCTTGCAACAACAACATCTGTTTATGGCGATTACGATGTAAGCTGTTATGGCTCTACAAACGGTACCGTTGATCTTAATGTAACAGGTGGATTAACTCCATATGTTTATACTTGGTCAACTACAGCTTCAACAGAAGATTTGGCAGGATTGGGAGCAGGAGTTTATTCTGTGAATGTAGTTGATTTGAATGGATGTTCAGATTCAGCTAGTACAGTAGTTGTTCAACCTGATTCTCTTGTTGCGAATATTAATTCAGTTTCAAATTTCAATAGCTTCTCAATTAGCTGTAATGGTGCTTCAAACGGAAGTATTGATGCTGGTGTTAACGGTGGCATGGCTCCTTATGATTATTTATGGTCAAATGGCGCTACTACTCAGGATCTATTATTATTAGGTGCTGGTAACTATACATTAATTGTAATAGACTCTAATAGTTGTGTTGATAGCATCAGTGTTACATTAACAGAGCCTGCACCGGTTGTAGTTGTAATTGATAGTATTTCAAATTATAATGGTTATGGAGTAAGCTGTAATTTATCTACCAATGGTAGTGTATATGCGTCTGTTTCAGGTGGTACTTCTTCATACACCTATTTATGGAATACAGGTGCTACTACCGAAGATATAACAGGCTTAGGTGCTGACAGCTATATTTTGAATGTAGAGGATAGTAATGGTTGTGTTGCTTCTGCTGATACAACATTAATTGAGCCGGCTGCATTTGTAGATTCTTATACATTTATTAATCCTGGATGTAACGGCTTATCAAATGGATCGATTGATTTCAGTTTAGCAGGAGGCGTTATTCCATATACTTATAGCTGGAATACAGGTGCTACTTCAGAGGATTTGAATAATATTCCTATCGGAACATATACATTGGTATATGCTGACTTAAATGGTTGTTCTGACTCTATTTCAGTAACACTTATAGAGCCACTTGTTTTGAGTAATAATATAGCACACCAAGACGTGTTGTGTTATGGTGGAAATAATGCTATGATCGATATAAATATTATCGGTGGTACTTTACCTTACTCTTATTTGTGGTCAAATGGAGCAACAACTGAAGATGTGGATAGTTTAACTCAAGGAATGTATTATGTTACCATTACAGACGGACAAGGTTGTAGCCGAACTGACACTGTAACAATTAGTCAACCGGATTCTTTGGCATTGGATCTTGTAAGTCCGGTATTAGCAAATGGGCACAATATCAGCTTCTATCAAGGAGCAGATGGCTCGATTGATCTTACAGTGGCAGGTGGTGTTCAACCATACAACTATATCTGGTCGAATGGTGCTACTACTGAAGATGTAGAGAATATTTCTGCTGGTCAGTATTATGTTGTAGTGACTGATCAACATGGTTGTGTTGCTTCCCGTCAGATCATTTTAACAGAACCATTTGATTTAGCGATGCCAACCGGTATAACTCCTAACGATGATGGAAGAAATGATTTCTTTGTAGTAAAAGGAATAGAAGCATATCCGGATAATGTCCTTACTATTTATAACCGTTGGGGTAACATTGTTTACAAAAGAGAAAATTATTTGAACCAATGGAATGGTACAAATACTTCCGGTGAAGAATTACCAGATGGAACGTATTATGCTGTTCTTGAAATAAATGGCAGAGACATCACATTAAATGGTTATGTCGAGATCAGAAGAAAATAATTACTCTAGAAAATGATTGTTATAACGAATTTAAATATACAAAACATGAAAAAAATAATCGTATCACTTTTAGTAGCTTGTTTGATGTTTATGCAAACAGAAACAAATGCTCAACAGGATGTTATGGTAAGCCAGTATATGTTCAATGGACTATTGCTGAATCCGGCCTATTCAGGAAGTCATCCATACTTTTCCTCTACTCTTCTTCACAGAAGCCAATGGGTGAAATTTGACGGTGCTCCTATGACACAAATATTGGCTGTAGATGGGCCAATTAAAAATAAAAATATGGGAGTAGGTTTGATTGTTTTACATGATCAAGTTGGTGCAACGGATCAAACCGATATTTATGCCAATTACTCTTATCATTTAAAACTTGGCAAAGGGAAATTGTCGTTCGGAATTAAAGCAGGTGTTTCCCGTTATTTGTTTAATACAGACCAATTAACATATTGGGACGCAGGTGATGCAGTTTATGATCAAGGCAATAAGCTTACAGCATGGCTTCCTAAATTTGGTTTTGGAATGTATTATTATACAGATAAATGGTTTGGCGGCCTTTCAGTTCCAACTTTGCTGGCTTATGATAAGAACTATACTTTTGGTGCTGATGTTAATCGTTCATCTTTTTTGGATAGACATTACATGGCAACCGGTGGTGTAATTATTCGTTTGAATGATAATTTTAAAATGAAACCATCTACATTAATAAAATATGTTCCTACTGCTCCTTTGCAAGCGGATATCAATTTGAATTTCTTGTATAAAGATCAGTTTTGGTTAGGAGCATCTTACAGAACTGGCGATGCGGTATCTGCTATCATTGAATACCAAACTAATTTCCGTTTTAGAGTTGGTTACAGTTATGATTTTACTTTATCTAACATTAGAAGATACTCAAGTGGTACTCATGAGATCATGATCGGTTATGATTTCGGTAAAGACCTTTCTAAAGTAAAAACGCCTCGTTTCTTCTAGAATTATCGCATTTGTTTTTAAAAGGCACATCTTTTAAGATGTGCCTTTTTTGTGATATCAATCAGTTTTTTATTGGAATAAGGTCATGTTTTCATACTTCACAAAAAAATACATTTGCCCTATAAAACAAATAAATATGAATACGAAAATAATTTCCATATTTTTCGCAGTTGCAATATTATTATCCAGCTGCTCAAACTATTTTCTCAAAAAAGGGAATAAAGAGTTCTCCAATCTTCAATATCATGACGCAATCAAGCATTACAATAAAGTAATAGCGAAAGAAGATAATCATGAGGCGAAGGTCAAATTAGCAAATAGTTATCGCTCAATCAATGATTATAAGAATGCTGAGAATTTATATTCAGAAGTAGTAAATTATCCGGAAATAGAGGCCATCAATTGGTTTCATTATGCTAAAATTCTCATGAGTCATGGTGACTATAAAGAAGCGAAGGTGTGGTTGAATAAATATTTGACAAAAGTTCCTGATGATGTAGTGGCAAAAATGTTGTTGTCTTCATGTAATTCGGTTAACCAATTTATGAGAGATACCACGTTATATACTTTGCAAAGTATTCCATTCTCCGATTTTGAGTCGTCATTTGGGCAGGTTCCATACGATAATGGAATGGTTTTTACCGCTGATAAAAAGGTATTAAGCAAGGCTGATCAAGAGCCATGGACAGGTAAATCATATTACGATCTTTATTTTTCAGAAAGAGATGCAGATGGACGTTGGTTAAGTCCACAGTTGCTTAAGGGAGAGATCAATGGTCGTTATCATGAAGGACCGGCTACATTTAGCAATACAGGAGATGTGGTGTATTTTACAAGAAGCAATTATTACAAGTCGGACCTTAAAAATAGTTCAAAGGGAGAAAATAATTTAAAGTTATTTAAGGCAATATTGGTGGATGGTAAGTGGAAGCAATTGGAAGAGTTGCCATTTAATAGTGATGAATACTCGGTTGGCCATCCTTGTTTAGCAAAGGATCAGAAGACATTGTACTTTATTTCCGATATGCCAGGTGGATTTGGTGGAACGGATATCTATAGTTCTGTATTTGATGGTTCTAATTGGAGTAAACCTGAGAATATGGGAAAAGAGATCAATACTCCGGGTAATGAAATGTTCCCTTTTATTGCAGATGATGGTACTTTTTATTTCTCTTCTGATGCTCATAATAATTTGGGAGGATTAGATGTATTCGCTTCTTCTTATGATTCAAAAAATAAAAAATGGTTACAGGTTGAGAACTTAAACTATCCTCTCAATTCCTCAAAAGACGATTTTGCCTTTGTAATGAAGGGAGATAATAAAACGGGCTATATTTCATCAAATAGAAATGAGGCCGATAATATTTATGAATTTAAAAAGCATGATCCAACCTTTAATCTTTTAGGAAAGGTTACAGTTAAAGGAAAAGGAACTCCATTTGCAGGTGTTACGATCATTTTAATTGATGAAACCAATGATGCTAAAAATGCCAGAATAACTGTGCTGACTGATAAGAACGGACAATTTAAATTTAAATTAAAAACCAATACAGATTATATTGTTTATGGTACTAGAGAAAATTACTTTACTCAAAGTTTAGAATTAAGTACAAAAGGAGAGAAATATTCTAAAGATTATACGGCCAATTTTGAGCTCGAAGAAATCGTTATTGAAAAGCCAATCGTTTTAGAAAATATCTATTACGATCTTGATAAATGGGACATTCGTTCGGATGCAGCTGTAGAATTAGATAAGCTTGTTAAACTATTAAACGATAATCCAAATGTTCATATCGAAATGGGTTCACATACAGATGCTCGTGCAGGTGACCACTATAATTTAGTATTATCCGACAAGCGTGCTAAGGCAGCAGTTGAATATCTTGTATTCAGGGGTATTGATGCATCTAGACTTAAATATAAAGGATACGGAGAAACGAAGTTGGTAAATCGTTGTAAGAATAATGTTGAATGTACTGAAGAGGAACATCAGCAGAATAGAAGAACTGAATTTAAAGTTACAAAGGTGATCAAATAATTAAAAGAGGGGGTGATTCGATTGCCCCTCTTTTTTGTATCTTAATAAAATGAAAAATTTTAAAAAGCAATTTTTACATCTATTCTTGCCACTTTTATTGTTGGCAGGTTGTGCGCCAATTTATACACCTAATGTTGTTCATGTGCCTTTGTTTTCGGAGAAACATGATGCTGATCTTCAATTGGGTATGGGTACAGCTGGATACGATGTACAGGCAGCCTATGCACCTACCAACTACTTAGGTGTTATGGTTAATTCATCCTATCAGTTTAAAGATGTTGCTGATACCAATAGTTACCACAAACATAATTTTGTGGAGGCAGGGATTGGTTACTATGGAAAAATAGATGAAGCGGGAAGGTATGAATGCTTTGTAGGATTCGGTAGTGGAGAGGCTAAAAGTTATAGCCGTGATTTTTGGGGTTATATAACAGGAAACTATAATCGTTTTTATATTCAACCTTCCATTGGCGCTAAAATGGATGTGTTTGAAGGTGCTTTTTCTTGTAGAGTTGCCTATGTTGATATGTATCAATTTTCGGGAACAACTGATTATCGGAGATCAGAAATGAACACGTTTTACTTTGAACCGGTGCTTACAGCTAAAGTCGGATACAAATTTTTCAAGTTTTTTGTCCAAGGAGGTTTATCGCTTCCAATTGAAAGTAATTTGAAATATACGGACCAACCATTTATCCTCAATTTTGGGTTAAACTTTAGTTTTTCAAAATCTTATTTGAAAGAATAATCCCCCTTTAGCTACTTGTATGTAGGTACATTGATTACGATTCCTTTTATTGTATTTAGTTTGTGTGTATTGATAATCAGACTGTTATATTTTTGGGTATGACGAAAATCATTTTTTAGTAAAAATGATGGTTCTAATTTTATTAGAATTTTTCATAAAGACAATAACAATGAGTAAATTGGTCCCTAAACATACCATAAAGAAGACTAAATCTGTAAAGATGGATAGTAAAGAGGGGCTTCATGCATTATTCGCCTACGCAACCGAAGGCATTTTGATAACCAACAGTAAGGGAGAGATCACTAAGATCAATCCGAGTGCTGAGCGTCTGTTTGGTTATGATGAAGGAGAGTTGGTGGGAAAAAAAATTGAATTGCTGGTACCTCAAAAATACAGAGGAAATCATACAGAGCACAGGGCAAAGTACAATACGAATCCTCATCCCCGTTCAATGGGAAAAGGCATGACTCTCTTTGGGGTGCGCAAGGATGGGAAAGAATTTCCGGTTGAGATCTCATTGAGTAACTATACAGCCAATGATGAATTATATGTGATCGCATTTATAATTGATATTACAGAACGCAAACAAGCTGAAGAAAAACTGAAGTCATATTCTACTGAATTAGAAAAAAGAGTAGAAGATAGAACTCTTATGTTACGTGAAGCTATTGCTGAACTTGAGAAGACAAAAGAGGAGATTCATGCGGCATTAGAAAAAGAAAAGGAACTGAATGATTTAAAATCACGTTTTGTGTCAATGGCGTCCCATGAATTTAGAACTCCTTTAAGTACTATTTTGTCTTCGGTCTCACTAATTTCCAAATATAATTCACCGGATACTGAAGATAAAAAGCAAAAACATATTTCCCGTGTGAAGTCATCTGTTAGCCATTTGACTGACCTGTTGAATGATTTCCTTTCTCTGGGAAAATTGGAAGAAGGCGTGATCACGTCAAATCCTGTTACTTTTGATATTGTAGATTTTACTAATGAGATTCTAACTGAGCTACAACATGTGGCAAAAGAAAATCAAAAAGCTGATTATCAGCATAGCGGAACAACAAATGAAGTTTATCTAGATCAAAAATTGTATAGAAATATTTTGATCAACTTAATTTCAAATGCAATCAAATTCTCCGATGATAATGGTGTTATCGAAATCAGAACTTCAGTAGATAGGAAGCATGCTTCAATTACAGTGAAAGATAGTGGAATCGGTATTTCAAAAGAAGATCAGGTGCATTTATTTGAGCGCTTTTTTAGAGCACAAAATGCTACCAATATCCAAGGAACAGGTTTAGGATTAAACATTGTTGCAAAATATGTGGAGTTGATGGGTGGTGAGATCACTTTTGCCAGTGAGTTAAACAAAGGTACCACATTCTCTATAACATTCCCTCTTGAGTTAAATTAATTTAAATATAAAGAACATGAAAACAATTTTATTGATCGAAGATAATGATGAAATGCGTGAGAATACGACTGAGATTTTAGAGTTGGATAATTATAAGGTTCTTGCAGCTCCTAATGGGAAAATAGGGGTAGAATTAGCACAAACTAATAAAGTGGATCTGATCATTTGCGATGTAATGATGCCTGTTCTAGATGGATATGGCGTCCTTCATTTGCTTAGTAAGAATCCCGAAACAGCAAGCATCCCTTTTATATTTTTAACTGCTAAAGCAGAAAGAAATGATTTTAGAAAAGGAATGGAGATGGGTGCTGATGATTATATTACGAAACCATTTGATGATATTGAACTATTAAATGCGGTACAAGGGCGTTTGAAAAAAACAGAGATGTTGAAGATGGAATTTGCTAAAAATATCGAGGGGCTTGATGAGTTTTTTAGTGAAATAAAAAACTTGGAAGATTTAGCTAAATTATCGAACGAACGCAAAACAAAAACATACAAAAAGAAAGAAACGATCTTTTCAGAAGATAGCTATCCGAATGGAATTTATTTCATCAACAAAGGGAAAGTAAAAACATATAAGACCAATGCAGATGGTAAAGAATTTATTACCGGATTGCATAAAGAAGGTGATTTTATTGGTTATTTAGCCCTTCTAGAGGATAGTAAGTATAATGAATCAGCAGCTGCCTTAGAAGATGCAGAGATCTGTTTGATCTCCAAGGACGATTTTTTTACATTGATCTATAAAAATAGTGAAGTTTCTAAAAAATTCATTAAAATGCTTTCTGATAACCTTGCCGAAAAAGAAGAAGCATTACTGAAATTAGCTTATAATTCAGTTCGTAAACGAGTGGCAGAAGCCTTGGTTACTTTGAAAAGTCGTTATCAAAAGGATGATTCGAAAAACTTCTCTATGTCTATTTCCCGTGAGGATCTTGCTAATATGGCAGGAACATCTCCCGAAACAGCTATTCGTACACTAAGTGATTTTAAAGAAGAAAAACTGATAGAGATCCACGGAGGGAACATTACCTTGTTAAATGCTGAGAAATTGGCAAAATTGAAAAATTAAAGACCTTTTCTTTTTGCAATTAAATTGCTTAATCCTGTTGTAAACAAAACAATGGTAATTGAGCTTAAAGGCATCAGGATGGCAGCCATTACAGGAGATAAAGTGCCTTGTACTGCTAATCCCAATCCAATTGAATTATAGATTAGTGATACTCCAAAGCTCGCAATAATGATCTTTTTCCCTGCTTTAGCAAATTGAATAAATGTTGTCAGGTCATTGAATTTTGAACCATCAATAATAGCATCACATGCAGGGGAAAAATTATTTACATCATCTGATACAGCTATCCCAACATCACTCTGTTTTAGAGCCCCTGCATCATTTAATCCATCACCGATCATGATCACTTGGTGATTATTCTCTTGCAGTTGTTTTATATAATTTAATTTGTCAGCTGGACTTTGAGTAAAATTCAAGTCGCTGTTTAATGGAAATAATTTTTCCAAAACCTTTTTCTCCGCATCATTATCTCCTGATAGTAATGCCAAGCTGTAGTCACTTTCCAATGATTGGATGAGCGTATTTAGCCCCTCACGATATTGATTTTTGATAGTGAACTTACCATACACTTCTCCTTCGATCTCTAGGAAAACAGAACTAGCAGCATTGTTTGTAGTTGATGAAGTGCTGCTGTGTGTAATAAAACTTTCAGAACCTAATCTAACCTTATATCCGTCAATAATAGCTTCGATCCCTTTTCCTGCGATCTCTCTATAATCTTTCGGTTCAATTATTTTAGAAAGAGGTAGTGATTCTAAAATACGCTTACTTAGAGGATGGGTGGATTGAATCACTAATGAACGGATCAATTGTTGCTCAACCTCAGTTAGGCGTTTCCCTGAATACTCTACGAGTGCTTCTTTGTTTTGTGTGATGGTGCCCGTTTTATCAAAAACAATCGTGTCAGATTCTGCAATTTTTTCAATGATATCAGCATTCTTTAGATAGAATTTGTTTCGTCCTAATATTCTTAAAATATTACCATTTGTAAAAGTGGATGATAATAGCAGTGCACACTGACAAGCAACGATCAAAACAGATGTAAATGCATTTAATGCTCTGGAAAAATCCGATGGCAACCAATATAAAAAACCTCCTGTTGCTAATATGAAAATTCCGTATGTAATGTACTTTCCTGCTCTGTTTACAAATGTGTCGGTGTTTTCCTGTTCATTGGTAAATGCATCATTGTTCCATAGTTGTGTCAAATAACTTTGAGAGGTTTCTTTGATCACCTCTAATTCAATAGCACTTCCAACCTGTTTCCCTCCTGCATAAATGATCTCACCTAATGTTTTTTGAACGGGAACAGATTCTCCTGTTACAAAACTGTAATCAATACTCGCATTCCCTTTAAATAGTATAGCATCAGCAGGGATCAATTCTCCATTTTTAATGATGATCCGGTCACCCACCTTGATATTTGTAACAGGCATAGTGCTTTCTGCATCATTTTTTATTACGGTTACAGCAATCGGGAAATAGGATTTGTAATCTCTTTCAAAAGAAAGTGTGTTGTAGGTCTTGTTTTGAAATAATCGTCCAAGCAGCATGAAAAATACAATGCCACTCATGGAATCAAAATATCCGGCACCGGTTCCACTTACGATCTCATATACACTTCTGCTGAATGTAACCAGTATTGCTAATGCAATTGGAGCATCAATGTTCAGATATTTCTGTTGAAGACTTTTCCATGCGGAGATAAAAAAGTCAGATGCACTGTAAAAGAATACTGGTAGAGCTAAAAACAGATTTAGATAGCTGAATAAGGTTTTTAAGCTTTCTTCCTGAATGCTGCTGACTGCAAAATAGTCAGGCAAACTCAGCATCATGATGTTGCCAAAACAAAAGCCGGCAACCCCTATCTTGAATAATTGTTTGCGATTGTATTTGCTTGTTTTTGGTTTTTCAACATCATTCAAGCTGATGTGCGGCTCATAACCTATAAAGGCTAATAACTCTACTACTTTGCGTAAAGTAATCTCTTTTTCTTTGTAATAAATGCTAACTTCTTTCTTTAAAAAATTCACTTGTGATTTGATCACAGAAGGATTGATACGGTGCAAGTTTTCAAGTAACCACACACAGGATGCACAGTGTACTTGAGGGAGATAAAATGTAACATGAGTTTGTTCACCATTGGTAAACGTGATCAGTTTCTGTTTGATCTTTTCGTCATCCAGATATGTGTACTTTTCGGAATTAAATTTTCCTTTGGCTGTTATCCCCGGATTTTTAGATATGTCGTAGTACTGACAGAGATTATTTTCATTAATGATCTCATACACTAGTTTACATCCATCACAGCAGAAGACCTTCTCTTCTATATGAAGATCGTGTGAAGTACAATCATTACCACAATGATAACATTTGGTTTCAGTTGTGCTATGTAATGATGTTTGCATAAGAAAATTTAAAAGCGGCAGCGGGTATTTCTCTAAACCCTAAATGCTATGAAACATTCTACGGATACCTGCCAGCCGCTTTTTTATGGTTGGTAATTAGTGTTTTTTTGCGTGAGCTTCTCCTTCTGTCATAGTGCTAAATACCGCATAAAGGATACCTGCCATCGAAATTAAGAAGTAAACAATGTACTCAATACGTCCACCATCTATCATGGTGTTGTTTACATTTATGTTTGCAGGGTATTCCATAAATGCCCATCTGAAAGGGAATATAAATACCAATAGAACAACGATGAATCCAATTACTTTCTTTTGCATAGCTGTATGTTTTTAGTTTGACACTTCAAAAGTATTTCTGTTTATATTTTTAAAATATGATAATGGTCAGTTTTCCTGCTGATTGCTATCAGATTAGTCTTCTGCAGGCTTACTGAATTCTAATGCTTGTTCATTTTGTTTGGCAAGTGTCCAATCATCAGTGGAAGTGGTTTCTAACCAAACTTTCCCCGATTTTCTGAATACCTGAGCCGACAAGCCAAAGTGCTCTTGCAGCATTTGTTCTAATTCTGATACTTTTTGTTTAGCACTGATCTTTAATGATCCGTTGCTATGTATTTTTCTGCATTCTCCCAAAGTTTTGGAATTATTACGTATCATGCTTTTTGGCGAAGCCTCGCCTTTTCCATGTGATCTGGAAAAAAATTCAATCTTCAGGAAAGGGAATAATTTATTGAATTCGTCCTGAAGGTTTTTGATTGTTTTATTGTCTGAAATAAGTAGTTCCATTGTAATATTAATCGTGTATTGTTAATAACGGGATGTGTGTATGAAATGCCATTTTCTTTGTGTTGCTGGCATGAAAGAGGCTACTGATAATATTGTGTTTGCGTGGGATCATGATCACCAGATCAATATTATGTTTTTCAACAAAATCATTGATTGCATAAGTGATATCGTCATTCTCCGGGAAAAATAAACTGTGATTGATATTTTCGAATATTGATTCAAGTTGAACTCCTGCAATTGCCTTTTCAAAATTCGGCTTTTCATCCGGTGCTATAATATTCAGAATGTGTAAATGAGCATTGAATGTTTTCGCCCAAATTTTGATCTTTTCCATTGCAGCTGTGTCTTTTACTTTTATAAGATCACATGCAAAAGCAATATTTGAAATTGGTTTATAAACACTGCCGTTTGGAACAACTAAAACAGGACAATCAATATTATGAATAGCAATAGTTGCGTTGCTACCTATCAGGATCTCGGCCATTTTACCAAGTCCATTAATACCCATGATCACCAGATCAATACTGTTTTCCGATATATGATCTTTCATTTCATCGATCAGAAATCCTGGTTTAACAACGCAACTTGTTTGACCTGAAAAAGAGTGTGTTAGTTTTAAGTCATTTTCAAATTTTTGTAAAGCTCCCAAGCTATCTGCTTCCAGATTTTCATAGGTTGGCATTACAATGGCCGCTTCACTTGTGATCATTGGAATATGATACACGTGGAAAAAGGTGATCTTTGCATTGGCTGTTTTTGCCAATTCAATGGCATAGGAAGCAGCTGCTTTAGAACTATCCGAGAAATCAGTAGGTACCAGAATATTTTTCATTAGATGATATTTTTAAGTTCGTTTAATTTTGGATACAGATAGTTTACTTCAATAAATGAGTACACGAGATAAACATGTTTTAGTTTGCCTAATTGATGATATACACCTTTTAAGGTAGCAGAACTATTGGCTTTTATTTCAAACCCATTGGTAAGTGCATCCAATTGATCCAAGTTTGATTTGATTCTTTTGTGCTCATTCTCTATATTTTTGATCACTTTATCCAGGATCTCTAATTTCACCCCATTGATCCCTTTTTTATTGAGAATGTTTTTAATGAAAGGAAACATAATGTGTTGCTCTTCTCCTTTGTGTTGTTCCAGAATGTCACAAAATTTGGAGAAGCTGTTGTATATCTCCGGCATATTAGCTACTTCCGGTTGATCTACTTTCACACATGCATGTAGCTGTGTGTCAATTACTGGAAGATGCTCTGAAAAATAATCATGAAATTCGCTGGTGATGAATTTCATTAATTTATTCAGATCAAGATCCGACACGTCTTCAGCAAAACTGATATTGATATTATTTACTAATTGCATGGAACAAAATTATTCCAAGCCCTATTTTTAAAGCATGATTTGAGTCAATTCAAAACATGATAATTATCATGCAATTTTGCCCTTAGGCTCAAAAATATCTTGCCGACTCGCTGGATTTCTATTACTTTTGCCCTGATTTTTAAAAGGAAAAAGATTATGATGAAAGTTTTAAAGTTTTACATTCTATACCGCTTGCCAATTATTGCGGTATTAGTGGCTTTGGGCGTGGTGGCGCATATATACGATGATCCTATCAGTGCTTGGATCTGCTATATTTTGGCATTTATCTCCATTTTACTATATTTTATGATGGGAACCATGCGATTGGTGCAAGAAGCTGTTTCTGAGGGAGATGTGGATCAGGCCATGGTTTATTTAAAAATGATCAAATTTCCCCGTTTATTACTAAAACCCATCCGTGCAGGGTATTATATGCTTCAAAGTAACCTTTCTTTGGCTTCTAACGACCTTTCTACTGCCGAAGAAAGTATCCGTAAGAGTTTGAAGACCAAATCTTCTATTGTGGGTGATGTAAAAGGAACCAATTTGATGCAATTGGGTTTTATTCAATTGAAAAAAGGTAATTCTAAAGAAGCCCGTGCTACTTTATTGGAGGCAGTAAAGGCCGGAATTCCTGATAACGACAGTTTAGCTGCTGTTTATTTGCAGTTATCCTCTTTGGAGATACAACGTAACCAGAATAGAGTGGGGAAAGAATATTTTAGAAGAGCAAAAGCCTTAAAACCTAAGGCTGCTGAAATTGTGGATCAACTCAAACAAATGGAAAAACATATTGCCAGAATTCCTGGATAAAAAAAAAGGCTGTTGTACAACAGCCTTTTTTTTTGTAAATTGATAATGTATTAGCTTTTATCCATCAGTGATTTAAGGATGTTAAAGATGAAAAAAATTGTTTTTTTTTATTTGTTTATTGTATTTAAAACCTGTTTTTCACAAAACTGGCAAGTGTATTCAGTTGCCAATTCTCCCAATCCATATGATTCTTATAGTCATCTTACTATAGATACAAACAATGTTAAATGGTTTGTGAAAATTCAAGGGATTGGTGATAAAACAGTAGCTTATTCAGGAGTTTCGAATTGGGTGTCATATAATAATGTTTACAATAGTACTCTTTTTAATTGTCGCCAGACAAATGCTGATTTGAGAAGTTTGTTATGGTTAATCTCACTTGATAATAAAATATATAGTTTAAAAGCAGGTGTTTGGTATAAATACGATCCAGTAACCACTGGAATTGCAAATCTACATGGGTTTTATGATGTTGCAATTGATAGTAAAAATAATAAATGGTTTTGTGGGGTGAATGGTTTAGCGAAGTATAATGATACGCTGTTTACATTACTTGATACTGCCAATTCCAATCTTCCATTTCAGCCTATTTATAAAGTAATAACTGATATAAATGATGATATTTTGATAATTGGAGCCGGTGGTTTAGCAAAATTATCTAACAATATTTGGGAAGTGCATGCCGTACCTTTTTCTGTTGCAAGTAATATTGTTTCCGACTACAGAATGGTTGTTGACTCAACAAATAATTTATGGGTGGCTAGAGGGAATTCTGGAGGAGGATTACTCATGTTTGATGGAGTCTCTTGGACTAATTTTATTAAAACAAATTCGGATATTGAAAGTGATTCAATTTACGGAGTAGATGTTGATCAACAAAACAAAATTTGGTGTTCTTTTTTAGGAAAAGGTATAATAAAATTTGATGGGACAACATGGACGACTTACGATGTTTTAGATGGTTATCCCGTTTCTACTGGTTCAATAGAGATTTCTGTTGATGGCTTTGGTAATAAGTGGTTTATTACAGGTAATGGTGTTGTGGAATTTAATGAAAATGGTATTGTTGGCAGGGATGATCTTTTTATGAATGAAAATAACATCTTGATTTTTCCCAACCCTAACAATGGAAAATTTGAATTGAGATCAACCATAAAAGATCGGTTGCTAAACCTTGAAATATATAATATTTTAGGAGATAGAATTAGTGTAGTGAATGATGTTTCTCAGCAGGTGGTATTTGATATCAGCAATTGCCCATCAGGAATATACATTGTCAAAGTATATACTCATGAAGGTGTCGTTTGTAAAAAAATTATCAAGGAGTAATTTACAAACTCATCATATCTTTTAATTTAGCCGCTTGCCTGCGGGAGATCTCTACCTGTTCGCCTCCTTTTAATTTCACCATTAATCCTCCATTGAACCAGTTTTCGATCGACTCTACCCATTTCAGATTAACAATGTGTTTACGGCTTGCTCGAAAGAATGTCTTATTATTCAAACGTTCATCCAAATTGTTCAGAGAACGTAAGATCAATGGACGGTTTTTATCAAAATGTACCCTCACATAATTTCCTTCCGACTCAAACAGACGGATATCACTCAGCTTTACAAACCAACATTTGTCGCCATCTTTCACAAACACCTGATCATCGTCATTCAAAGCTTGTGTTTGTTCTTTGTTTTCAGACTTTTCGCTACTGTCTTTGTTTAATAATTTTTTTATTGTTTCGCCCAAACGGTTGGGTTGTACGGGCTTTAGCAGATAGTCCAATGCATTTACTTCAAAAGCACGTATGGCATATTCATCGTAGGCTGTTACAAAAACAACTTCCGGCACTCCGCTAATCTCTTCCAATAGTTCGAATCCATTCTTGCCTGGCATTTGAATGTCCAAAAAGATAACATCGGGTTTTAATTGTTTGATCTGCTCAACTGCAGCTTCTGCATTATTTGCTTCGCCAACAATTTGGATCTCGCTGTAAGCACTTAATAGATTTTTTAATTCCTGACGTGCTAAACGTTCGTCATCAATGATGATTGCTTTCATAGCTCAATACATTTTTAGGGATGATCAATTCGGTTAAAACAAATTCATTGTCTAAATTCCGGATACTCATATTGGCATCTTTGCCATATAATAATTGCAAGCGTTGCAGTGTGTTCTTAATACCGAAGCCGCTATCACTTTCGTTTGTGTTTTGCAGCTGACCGCTATTTTTAATTTTTATGATCAATTGCTCTTTTTCTATTTTCGTTTGAATTTCAATGATCCCGCCTTTGGTGAGTTTAGAGATACCATGTTTAATGGCATTTTCAACAAGCGTTTGTATCATTAACGGTGGTACTTGAAATTGTTTACTATCAGGATGAATGTCTAAGCTCACTTTCAATCGCTCTTCATAGCGGATAGCTTCCAAAGCCAAATAATCATTGATGATCCTTAGTTCTTCATCAAATGGAATGACTTTGTTTTTCCCCATTTGTAGTGTATTGCGCAGGATGTTGGATAGTTGTGTGATCGCTTCTTTTGATTTTCCGGGATTTTCATCTACCAATGCACGTATGCTGTTCATGGCATTGAACATAAAGTGTGGATTGAGTTGCGACTTTAGTTTGTTTAATTCTATCTCATTAATGGAAGCCGACCATTTTAAATTCTCGATCTCTGCTTTTTTATAATTTTCAATGTAATGAACAAGGAAGTAGATCAATGACCAAAAGAATAAAACGAATGAAAAGTTAAGGATACTGATGATCGTGCTCACAGCATTCTCATGCTTATTTCCTTCGATTTGTAGTTGTGATTCCACAAGATACTGGAGGTATTCAATACAAGCTGCAAATACAACTGTAGAAACAACAACACGGGGAATGAGTGGTAAGATCTTTAATTTTAACCAGCCCGCTCTAACGATCAATGTTCTATATATATGTGAAATGCTGATGCCAAGTAGGAACATGGATAAATGCCCCAATGCGATCGTTGTATTGAATGCATTGTTCAGTTGTAGGAACAAGCTATTCAGCAATACAAAGAATGCCCATCCACCGATCTGACAGATCCAATATAGATTTTTTTTGTTCATTTATTTTCCAATCCAGCTGCTTCGTATCTGCATTTGCTGTTGACTCGCATTGTTAACTGGTGCCAGGTTAAACTTGTTGGGTTCTGTTACCATGAACACTTTCGTTTTCAATTTTACTTTTTTCCCTTTAGGATGTTGATTCGATCTACGTAGAACACTTATTTTTAAAATATCACCTTCTTTGGCATTCATTAAATAATCACCCAAAACATCTTGAGCATTGTTAATGTTGATCTTTTTACCATTAAACTTTAATAGTTCATCATATTCCTGATATCCGATCGCTTTTCCAAAGTCATCCATGCCGGCCGTATTTACAACAAGTAAATGATTATTGGCCGCATTTAAACCTACCTGTATTCCTCCAAAAGAAATTGATTTTTCAGTGCTTGGTTTCCCAAATCCAATTCCTGCCATTTCCAGATACTCTTTTAATGGCAATGGCTCCGAACCTTCTACATATCGTTTGAAAAATTCTCTGATCTCCGGAAAACTTAATTTGCTGATCTCGTCAAAAAGTTCTTCATCCTTAAATGATGTTTCTTTACCATATTTTTTTGACAGATCGGCCATCATTTCCTGTACGCCATATTTGCCGCCAGAGAGAGCTCGTAATTTGAGATCTAAACACAAACCGATCAATGCTCCTTTTTGATAAACATTGGTGTATTCGTCTTTGTATTTATCTAAACAACCTTCACTCATTACAGTGAATGGTAATGAATCATTGTAATATCTTGCTGTTTTTATTTTTTCATCGATCACCTTTAAATATTCTTCCAAGGTCATGCTGCCATATTTTACTTGTACTAAGCCGGCTGCGTATTCAGTAATTCCTTCATACAGCCAAAGGTGTTTCGACATTTTTGGATTGCTGTAATCAAAATTACCGATCTGTTCGGCATGAATATTCAGTGGTGTTACAATGTGAAAAAACTCATGTGCAGAAACATCACGCATGGTTTGTGCTAAATACTTTTCATCCATTTCGGGCATAAAATACATGGAAGAATAGGAATGTTCCAATGCTCCATTTGATCCTGATCCTCCGGTATTAGAGGTTAAATAGATCAGATAAGCATATTTTTTTATCGGTAAACTGCCACCTAAGTATTTTTGTTGTGCAATTAAAATGTCTTTAATGTTTTCTCCAATAAACTTCGAACTAGATACCTTGTTCGGAGAATATACCGATATCAAGATCTGCGCTCCACCTACATTCAGTATCGTAGTGTCGGGAACATTATACATGATAGGAGCATCTTGAAAATCATGATAGTTTTTGATCGTATATGAGTCCGTATTGTTTTGAGTAGTGATATCTGTTAAGCTACTGGATCCATAGAAGTTGGAAGGTCGTGTAACATTTAGTTTGTAGGTAGTATTCAGCATCCCTTCAAAAAATCCAAACATGCAATGGATGTTCAGTACAAAGTTTTTATCCTTTTCGAAATTGCTTCCTGCGGGTTCAAACACAAAGGATTCTTTTTGCTTAGTGTCCCATGTATCCTCTACTTTATAAGTGATCTTATGCAATTTTTTGGCATCATTTATTTTCCAGCTGTTTGCATCAATTTTCTCTACGGTTAAACTCTTTCCGGTACTGTCCGTAGCTTCAAACTCAGACGCAAATCTTCCAAAGTTGTAGATCTCGTAGGTGCCTGGAACCATTTTTGGTAACCTGTATAGGATATCATTAGATTCTATTTTTGGGGCAATAAGTTCCACCGTTAAGAGGTCGTTCTCACATTTATTAAGATCAATAAAAAATTGATATTCACTTTGAGCAAAAATTGAAAAACTCAAGCAGAATGTGAATGAAAGTAGGAGGATGTTTTTTTTCATATTTTTAAATTAATAAGGGAATGGTTGCTACATACCATTCCCTTTAAGAAAAGAACTTTACACGTCTAACCTTTGTGCATAAGTATGTTTTCGATACAAATTTACGCAGGTAGCATTGGCTTGGTTGTATTTATTACACGAGTGGTAATAGGACACTACCAACGGAATGCTTATGCATTTTCATTGATGGTGATCTTTACGATCTTGTCTCCTTGTCGGATCGTGTCAATGATATCAATGCCTTCTACTACTTTCCCAAAACAAGTATGACGTCTGTCAAGGTGTGCAGTTTGTGCGCGACTTAAAACAATGAAGAATTGAGAGCCACCTGTATCTCTACCTGCATGAGCCATAGACAAAACACCTCTGTCGTGGAATTGGTTACCACCATCTAATTCACATTTAATTTTGTAACCCGGACCGCCTGTCCCTGTTCCATTCGGACAACCTCCCTGAACAACAAATCCTGGAATCACACGATGAAATGTTAATCCATCATAAAATCCTTTTTTTGCTAGATCACAAAAGTTTTTAACTGTTCCCGGAGCATCCTTATCATAAAACTCCACTTTCATTGTTCCCTTTTCGGTTACTATTTCTGCTGTTGACATAAAATGTATTTTTAATTTATACAAATATAATGAATTCACTTATTTGTAATGAATATAAATTGATTGAGGGGCTACTGATATGTTTTTATTACAATTAATTTTGTTCCACTAAATTATAACATCATGAAACGTATTGCACTTATATTTTTGATCGTATCTACTATAATCCTTGTGCGTTGCTCCGGATCACAAGAGGAAGAGGCAACATTTGAACTTCCTGTTACAAAAGAGGAGTTGGGAGGACGACTGTTTTTAGATCCGATCTTATCAAGTGATGGAAAGATCAGTTGTGCTTCCTGTCATATTCCTGCTTATGCTTTTGCAGATACAGTTGCTTTGAGCAAAGGTGTGGGAGGGCAATTGGGTTCACGGAATACACCGAGTGCTATGAATTTAAGTGCACACGACATCTTTTTTCATGATGGAAGAGCAGAATCATTGGAGCAACAGGCAGCCGGCCCTATCGAAAATCCTGTAGAAATGAATTTGCCTATTTCAGAAGCTGTTAAGAAACTGAGTGCTAACAAAAATTATTTGGCAGCATTTAAGAAGCTTTATAATGAAGCACCGAATAGAGATAATTTATTAGATGCATTAGCTAGTTTTGAGCGCACATTAGAAACAAGCAATACTCCTTTTGATAAATTTATGCATGATGATACAACTGCTATCAGTGAATCAGCTAAGCGTGGACAAAAAGTATTTAATATTAAAGGAAAATGTTTCGACTGTCATTTCGGTCCGGATTTTACACGTGATGATTTTAAGAATATAGGTTTGTATAACGGAAAAGACTTGAATGATGTAGGTAGATATGGAGTAACAAAAGATAGTGCTGATATCGGAAAATTTAAAGTTCCCGGTTTGAGAAACGTTGCTGTAACGGCTCCATATATGCATAATGGGATGTTCAAAACATTAACAGAGGTGATCGATTATTACAATGAACCTCAAAAATTTGTTAAGGGAAGTGTCAATATGGATACAACCATGTTAACCCCATTAAATTTAACTGATCAGGATAAAGCGGATTTGTTGGAATTTATGAAAACCCTTACTGATGAGCAGTTCAAGGGCGTAGCAAAAAATAAATAAGAATTCATTGTGAATAACTTGTTTTGATTAACAAATATTAACACTTGCTTTTTTTGAAAAAATGCACATATTTGCAAATCTTAAAAATTAAGATGGATCCTGATAATAGTGATAATTGTAAATTAATTGATGAAAAGAACCTTTTCAATACTTATTCTTTTTACTCTTTTGCGTATAGCACTTGCTGCTAATACGGATTATCACTTTATATCTACTGTATATTCTCAAGATACCAGCATTGTTGCCGACACGATTCCCTTTGTGATGGAAGATGAAGAGGATGAGGAAGGGGAGATGGACGCTGTTAGTGATTCATTGGTTTATCTACCCTCTTCTGACTTATACTCCAGTTGGGACACAGCACATATTCATACTCCTAAATTTGATATTTCCAGTTTGAAGGATGATGAAAAAGAGCTTTTGTTATTCGCTGAAGGCAGTTGTGGATATTATCATCCTTTTAATGGAAAAGTAACTAGTGCATTTGGTCCAAGAAGAAAACGCTATCATTATGGTGTTGATATTGATTTGGAAACGGGCGATGGTGTGTCTGCTGCTTTTGATGGTAAAGTTCGTATCGCTAAAAAAAGTAAGAGTTATGGAAACGTGATCGTGATCCGTCATAACAATGGTTTAGAAACATATTATGCACATCTTTCAAAGATCAGCGTAGAGATCGGTCAGGATGTATTTGCAGGTGATATTATTGGATTGGGCGGAAATACAGGACGTTCAAGAGGAAGCCATCTTCATTTTGAAGTGAGATATCTCGGACAACCGATCGATCCAAGCGAGATCATATCATTTGACAATCAACAATTGCTTTCTGAAACCTATTGTTTGAGCAAAAAAACATTCGATTATGTTGCTGCTGCCAAAAAAGCTGCAGCCAAAAATATTGCATCATCCAAGAATAAAAAGGGTGCTCGTGTACATGTAGTTCGAAAAGGTGATACACTTTCAGCTATTGCCCGCAGATATGGTACTACTACAAAAGTTCTTTGTAAGAAGAATGGTATCAAATCAACCAGTATCCTACGTTTAGGTCAGAAAATTAAGATCTAATTAATTTTTTATCACACTCCTGTTTGACGTTTTTCCGTTTGATCTGACATTTATGATGTAAGTGCCTTTCTTTTCAGCGCTTATATTTATTTCAGTAGTTGCAGCATTAGGTCGTTCTGTTCTGATCAATTTTCCTTGTATATCATACATATTTATTTCTTCTATTTGTGATCTGTTTTTTGATTCAACCTTGAAGATCCCATTTGTTGGATTTGGGAAAATTAGTATTTCATTTTTTGAACTTTCAACAAGCGACATCTGTGTTACTGTTGCTGTAGGAGCATGCATTCTTACATACCACACATCTAATGAACCATCACGGGTATTCGCCCATGTAGCGCTCAATGTGTCGTTTGCAATTGCTACCGACATAAAATCATTACCGTCTTGTGCCAAGATATTATGATAGGCAACAAGTGAATCGGAGATCATAAAATTAGGAGCAAAGTTTGCAGAATCTTTATCACGATAGGCAGCATAAAATTCCGATGCTGTTATAAATCCACTTCCGCTGGCATTCCTTCGGTCTCTCCAGGAAACGATGATATCGCCATCATTATCAAAATCAGCCCATAGCATATCTTGCATTTTTCCATTAGCTGTCGGGTCATCATTGATCCTTACAGGTGAAGTCCATGTGCTTCCATCATTAAAGCTTTCGATCATCATGATGTCAATATCACCATAAATATTTTGTGGAAAGAAAAGCACTAAGTGATTGCTATTTGTGGGATCTGCAATTAATTGGTACGCTAATTTTGCACTATCATTATTGGCGAGAGAATTGCTTGCATACACATTTTTATAGGTCATGCTTGCTCCATTATTAGTACTTGAAGCGAGTATAAATTGAGGTAAAATATTTTGAGATGGAACATAGCTTGGATATACCGTGTGAAATTTATTGTTAGCAGAAACAGTTGGTGTTGAGAATGGCGCTGCGATCAATGATCCTACCAAATATCCCGTGCTATCCACATATCTCCAAGGCTGCCATGTTGTTCCTCCATTTGTTGAACATACAAAGTAGGGGCGGTTTGGCGCTGCCACCCAACTCGGTGGTTTAGTTGTTAAAAAAATGTCAGATCCATTATCTGATACAGAGATAAATGGGCGGTCAACAGGAAGCTTAGAACCATCAGCATAAACGTCTATCGCTTTAACAGGAGTACTCCAATTTAATCCTCCATTGATAGATTTTGTAACATACACACCACCGGAGTCAGGGCTTTCCCGGTGATCGATATAACTTAAGAATAAGTTACCATTGCTATCGAATGCCATGGATGGGTCGGCCGACTTATAGCTATTTTGTATGTGCGGCATGTTTACAGCACCGCTCCATGTTTGTCCACCATTAAATGAACTTTTCACTTTAATGGTTAAACCTGTTCCGCTGCCAAAAACATAACCTTGCCAGGCAATTACTATGTTTTGAGCGTTTGTTGGATTAATAGCGATGAACGGTTCTCCGTCAAATACATTTCCATTTGAGATATTGACATTCTGTGAAGAAAGAGCGGAGCTCAAGAAAAATGTAATTAACAAAAAGTATAAGTGCTTCATAGTAGTAGTTTTTTGTTATATAAAATTAATCTTTTTTCAATTAGTATAAAAACAAAAAGGTCCCGCAAATTGCAGGACCCTTTTGTTCTAAATAAACCTAAAATTAATCAATTATCAACTTCTCTGATTTTCTACCACTGTCTGTAACTATTTCAATGCTGTAAAGGCCTTTGCTTAAACCTTCTAAGTTCATATCAATAGTGTTGTTTCCATTGGAAACAGTAGTTTGCTTGCGTGCAACTACTCTTCCAAAAATATCATATACGTTTACATTCAAATTTTGATTTGTTGATGAATTAAACAATATTTTAAAGTTTCCTGCTGTTGGATTTGGTGCGATCAAAAACTTGTCATTGCTTTTTTGATTGTCAAAAATTCCAACGGTATTACAAGGAACATTTGGTGTAGCAATTTTTGTCATCGTGCTGAAATCAATGTAGCAAACGTAGTTTGCACTGTCAATAAATGGATTTCTGTTGCCTTGTAATGAGTCAACAAAATCGTTACGTGCAATCTCCCAGTTGTCTGGAGGATCTTGATAATGCCACATTTTTAATACGTTTTGGTCTTGCGCGTAGTTGATCGTGCTGTTTATTGTAAGAGGTAATGACCAGCTTCCACCGTATGTTGCATTTGTATTAGGTGCACCTGCATAAGCAACGCCTGTGTAGCAAATTGTTTGATACAACATACAACGTGCAGCATCTCCTTTGTCTGAATCTCTTGGTTCGAAAACCGTTTTTCCATTTGCATCCGGTCCAAGTTTGCATCCTAAGTAAGTGTAGGTTGGCGTACCAACAACTTCTCCTAATGGATAGTTACTTCTTATTCCATTTACGTTGTTTTGGTTAGCCTGAACGATCATGTGATAGTCACTATACTCAGGTCTGCTTGTAAAATTAGCATCGTTCACAGTTGGCATCCAGCTTTGACAAAACGTGTGTTCACGTGCAAAATCATTGGTCGTCCAGTCGAACGGTTCAGAATACACTTTGTTCAATCCGCTATAAGAGCAAGTGATCACACGTTGGTCATTAACAGTATCACGTGCTAAAAATTTAGCAACCATATACGGACCATAATTACTGTAGAATTGAGTTGTATGTGGATTGATCTTGTTGTGTAGGTCAGTTACAAATGTTGATGTGGAAGTTGAAACTGTATTGTAATAATTGCTTGGCTGCATAGAACCTGAGCTAGTTACATTTCCTGTTAGTGGAGCTGTTGTTAAATAGTTTCTGAAAGTACTTGTTCCATTGTATGCAAATACTGCAAAATGATAAGTGGTGTTAGCTACAATATTATTAGGGAAAAATCCGGTAACATTACCAACTGCAACTACTTGCGATGATCCGATCAAATCACCTCTTTTATAAACTGTTCCGTCAGCAGGAACATCTGTAACTGCTGAGCCTGTTTTACGAAGAATGATATAGCCATCAGGTGAGCCCGATGCAGCAGTATATGAGCCTGTAATATGATATGATTTTACGTTTGAAAAAGTAAGATTTGTTGCTTGAGCTGTTGGCTCAGTTGCAAGCGTTCCACCAATTCCATCTAAATTGATAACGTATGGATTGGCATTTACATCATCATTTGCTATTGTCAAAACAGCATCACGTGTTCCTGAAGCGGATGGTGTAAAATTAACAATCAATGAGGTATTGCTTTGACCACTAACAGTAAATGGAGTAGCAGTAGCTACTGAATAATCAGCAGCAGCAGGTCCACTGATCGTTGCTGAAGATACATTTAATGTTGCTAATCCTAAATTGTATACAGTAAATGTTACAGGTGTCAATGTACTAACCGGTGATGAAAAAGAATAAGTTCCTCCGTTCACAATAGTGGTAGCTCCCTGTTTTATGCTAATCTCTTGTGCTGCTGAAACTCCAGCTGTAATAGCTACATTGTCCAATCCAATGTTTCCTGAAACTTTGTTTTGGTAATAAAAGCGAACATAGCGACTTGCAGTGTTTAATGTTTCTGTGTATGCCACATAAGATGCTCCGGGAGCAGTAATAGTTCGTAAGGTATTCCAAGTTGAACCATTTGTAGATTCCTGGATCAAAAATGTACCACCTGAAAAGCTATTTCCGGTAAGGTCATACGTTAAATTGCCGGGAGTAGAAGCAACATTCACCATCAAAATATCTCCGGTGGCATCCAGTTTATAGGCTGGTGCCGGATTCCCGGAGCCTGTATAGTAAGGTTGACTGGTTGTGTTTACATTTGTTTCTGACCATCCTGTTGGTAGGGTAGTCGTTGCAAAATTCCAGGAAGTTGGTAGTACCGCCTGTGCAAATGCAGATGCAGTAATTGTTGCTGCGATCAATAAAGAGTAGATCTTTTTCATTTGTTGTTTTGTTTAATTATTAAAATCCTATTCGTAATGATACATTCATTCTTCTGCCCATGCCCATATACACCAATGCTGATGTAGCATTAAATTTTGTTCCATTTTGAGCATCGGATATGTAAACAGTATCTAACAGATTGTTTACACCAGCCGTTACTGTAAATTTCATTTTCCAGTATTTAAAATCATAGCCAGCATATAGATCCAATAATCCATAATTCGGCATTTGCCATGATTCACGATCCTTGTTGTTGTTTACTAATGTTGTTGGGTCAAAATTGGCGTAGTTCTTTGCAAAGTAAGTGTAACGTGGTTTTATATAAAGTCCTTTGATGATCTCGTAGCGAACACTTCCTGCGTACTGAATTTGTGCAGCATCACCTACATGCACATTCTTAGCACTGAAATCTACTGTTGCTATTTTTGTTCCGTTTTCATCAGTTACATCAGCTGTTGTTCCCGAAGTTGTTTTCCAGTCGCCAATAGATGCCAATCCTTCTACCTCTAGATTTTTTAGAATCTTATAAATAAAATCGATCTCGATACCTTTGTGCAATGCATCCAATCCATTGATGTTATAATAAATTGTTCCATCTGGTCCGGGAACGGATGGTAAACTTGACGGTGGTTTATTTTCCCATGATGTATAATATAAATTCACATTCGCAGCATATTTTTGATCATGCAATCCATAACCTGCTTCGATGGCATATACTTTTTGATTTTTACTATCTAAAATTTCACGGTTATTATTATCAAAAACAACGTTCATTCTTGGAGCCATACTTAAGTGACCAATATTGATGAATACATTATGGCGATCATTGATGTTGTAGTTGGCGCCACCCTTTAGCGTGTAACCTAAATACCATTTTTGCTTGGTAGTAGCATGTCTTGCTTCGGCTGATTGATTGGTATAAGAAGTAGCATTCAGGATGTATTGCTGATTAACTCCGGTTCCTACAAAAGTAGTGTCGCCATTGTATGAAACATTATTTGTAGTGGCAATTAAGTAGCTTGTTCCGTTGTAGAAAAATTGATCTCCTGTTCCAACCACTTGTTCAAACGTATTTCCATCAATAACAAGGTCTTTCTTTTTATAATAATCAATTCTCTTGTATCCTGTTTCGGAGATAGAAGCAGTAAAAAAAGTACTCCATTTATCTTTTTTATATTCGATCTGTCCGAATGCTCCACCCCACATAACCTTTGCATCGTTGTAATAGCTTATTTTGTCGCCAACTCTTCTCACAGCATTTTGAAAGTTAGGATCGCCCAAATACGTACCGTTGATCTGATTTTCGTCTGAACTATTGTCTAATGCATAGTCAGCTCCCATTAGATCGTAAATGGACTGATAGTGCGTTCCTTTGTAATAGCGAGCATCCACTCCAAATAGCGTTGAGATCTTGTCGTTTACTTTGTAATTCCAGGAAGAAAGTATACCATACCATAGATGATCGTTGTTGCTGGCGCGTAAATAATTTGTTGCCGGACGCTCTGTTGGACTATAAAGAATAGATGGATTGGCGTTTAGGTTAGCATCATAAACAGATTGAATATTCAACTGCCCTGTTACTTTATCTCTGGCAACTGCATTCTTTAGTCCGGTTCCACCACCTTTTCCAAGTGAAAGGTATGCAATGGTTGAAACAGATAATTTATCATTTGGTGTCCAGAAATGTGAAAGGTTGAACTGTGGTTTGTGATAATAGTTTACACGATCATTAAATTGATCTTCATTGCCAATCGGAGGAATAGGGTTTCCTCTGTAATTGACATCATAGCTGGTTGTTCCCCAATTCGGATTGTATGCCGTTCCTCTTTCGATTTGATTCCAGGAAGTTAAAATAGAATCGGAGTTAATACCTAATGCGTCCGACATTTTTTTGCTGTAAATAGCTAAAGGTAAACGGTCTAATCGCTGTCCATGCTTTTGTGGTGCACCGTTGGCACTGATACTGAATAAGTGTTTATTGAAACGCTTTTGCACCTTCACAAAATATGACCATGCATCCGTGAATGTTGCATCGGCCCAGTTGGTTCCCCATTTGCGTGAACCGGCAAGTGTTACTCCCCAACCGCCTTTCAATTGCCCTGAATTGTAACCGAACGATGTTTTATATAATCCGTAATTATTGATCTCCTGTTTTATATTTGCTCCAGCTTTTTGATCGATCCCTTTCGTTAAAATATTGATCGTACCTCCAACCGAAGCAATAGCAAGTTTGGATGCTCCCAAGCCTCTTTGTACTTGCATTGTTCGAGTAATATCACTCAATCCATCCCAATTACTCCAATACACTTGTCCATTTTCCATGTCATTTACAGGAACCCCATCAACCATCACAGCAACATTCCGTTGGTCGAATCCACGAATAGTAACACGTGCATCACCACTACCGCCACCTTGTTCTGTAGCGTAAGCACCTGGAGTGCTGTTCAATACCATCGGAAGGTCGCGAGTACCAAGTTCTTCCTGAATCTGTTTTACGGTAATGTTGGAAAATGCAATAGGTGTTTCACGTGTTTTTGCAACATCAGCTACAACCTCCACTTCTTCCAGCATTTTCGTTTTTAAAGAAAAATTAACTGAAACAGGCTTGTTGCCTACTTTTACTTTTGCTTTCTGGGTTTCATAGCCAACAAAAGAAACGGTGACAGTATATGTTCCGGAATCAGCTTTAATGGAATAATTACCATTTATATCTGTTACAACGCCCTTTCCTTCAGCGATCATAACAGTAGCACCAATTACTGTTTCACCGGTAGCTTCGTCCTTAATGACTCCTTTGATCTCGCCATTTTGGGAAAAGACAGAAATAGAAAATGAAAATAGGAGTAGCGTAAAAAAATGTTTCATTGGAATTTAAACAAAAAAAGATCGTCCCATTACAGGACGATCTTTGGGGTTTAGTTTATTGTACGGAGAGTTTTACAACAGTGCTTTTATTGTTTTCGAATGAAACCTTTACAAAATATACTCCACTAGTTAATTTTAGTGTTTCTAATCTTAATTTTTTCTCATTGTTATCCCCTTTTTCAGAGATCACTTTTTGTCCCATTACATTGTAAACTTCAACAGTTTCGATTACTTCTGTTGCAGTTACATTGAATGTTCCTGAGTTTGTAGGGTTAGGGAATACCTTCACTGATACTTGATTATCAATATCATTTACTGATGCTGTTGGGCAGTTACAAGTATGTGATCCTAATCCTGAATAGGTATTTACAGGTAATGAATCCCATTCTGTAGTTACAATAAAATAAGGTGTAGGATTAGATGTAACACCTGACATAACTGTTGATTTACGAACTAATGTTTGGTTAACAGTCCACCATGCACCGGCTGATCCATCGTATGGGAAAGCATCACTCCAAGCAGTTCCGGATACCATGGCAGGATCACCGATCATTCCAAAGATATCTACATATTGCCAAGAAGTTCCACCGTTTGTTGTTTTTTGTAATGAAACAGCATCGTTACCGTTGAAATACATCGCGTAGCTGATGTTGTAGTCAGGACAAAGGAATACATCTGCTTTAGCTTGAAGTGCTGAATCTACAGCGCATTCATTTCCCGGACAAGGTTGGTTGGCATCACGTTTATCGATAACGATCACGTATGTTTGACCTGATTGAATAGTTGGATTTCCTAAATTAACCATTGCTTGTGCGTTAGCCTCACCTGCAGCCGCCCCTGTTCCGTTATTGTAACGAACCAAACGGTAATTGTTATTTAAAGAAATAGCATTAGGAGTAGGATTAAAGATCTCTAATGCTTTATTGTTACTTGTTCCTTCTACATACTCAGAAATGATCAAGTCAGTACACTGTGCATTTGCGATAATAGCAGACGCGAAAGCAAAAACT